>JBEAVQ010000076.1:0-11672 GCA_041160865.1 Pseudomonadota bacterium
ACACCAAATAGCTGCTCATCCCACAATTTGAAATCGGACCACAGATCCAACTTGCCGCAGGACAGCCAACCGCAGGTCTTAGTTCTTTGCTTGCAGGTCTTTGCGACGCTCGCTGCCGCCATAATTGGGGTCGCGCCTGCGGCGGCGATCTGGGCCAAAATAGAGCTTACTCTTCACGAAATTGCGTGGTTTGTTCACAATCAGGGTCAGGCGTTCCATCAAGCTCTTCGCAGTCACGGGCTTCACCAAGAACTCATTTACGCCCGCATCACGCGCGGCGTTGACGCGTGACCGCTCAGAGTGACCGGTAATCATGATGATTGGCAGAAATGGGTTGGGGCTATCTTCGCTTGTACGGATCATTTTGGTAAATTCCACACCATCGATCAATGGCATTGCCAAGTCGACCAATAGCAAGTCCACAGCACTCGCCTTCATATACTCAAACGCCTCAACAGGGTCTGAGGCTTCCTTGATTTCACTCACGCCTGCAGCGCGCAGCAATTCTTTCAATATCCCGCGCATATGCTGATTATCATCGACAATCATTATGGTTATGGGAATCGAAGTTGCTACAGCCAAAGTACAAGTTCTCCAGAATTGCGAAACAGATACCCGAACAAATAATAAGCGCAAGAGTATGGCTTCAAATCAACTGAGAACTCATCCAGCCGTTCGGACTATTTAGCACTTCAAATTGTTGAATTACTCACAAGCCCAAAGCGCGTGCAGTTGCTTCGGTCAGACTACCTTGCCCAGCAAGACCGTTTGCCCGCTGGAAAGCCGCTAATGCCTGTTTGGTCTTGGGACCGATCACGCCATCGATCGAACCGCTATAAAACTTTCGGGCTGCCAAAGCACGCTGGACTGCCTCGATGGTGTGCTTACCCTCCGGCGTATCAACGCACACAACCTGCACCCACTCATAGCGCTCTGGAGTTACTTCAACTTGGTGCTGCACGGTGCTCGTGCGGGCCTCCACTTTGGTACGGATCTCGCGAGCAGGCTCAACCAAGGTCTGGATTCTTACATCCTTACTTTGGGCTTTTACATAGACCTCTCGGACGGAGGGTGCCGTAACGAGGAAGCGCCGCTCAATGGTCTCCTCAAGCGCAGGAACGTGCTCACGTGTGATCTGCGCCGGCGTGATTTGGACTTCACGTTGTATCACAGCGGTCTTGGCTGGTTCTTCAACCAAACAAAAAACTTCGCCCGTGGCCGCATCAATGCGGCGCACTTCTGAGCCCTTGCTACCGGGACGCCAAACCAGTCGTGGCTCGCGGATCACCACTGTTACGGGACGGGTTCCAATCACGGCCGGGGAAGCACGCAAACGCTCATGGGCAGGACGAACAACGATCTTCTGATGTTCAGTCCGGAAGGTTGGTGGGGTTACGACATAATCCTTATATGCATCGCTAATCGGGATGCTTTTAATCTCACTCTTAAAAACAGGTTCGCTCACCTGCACGCTTTCGTGCGCATCGCGGATGACTACAGGAGCGGCTTCGGTACGATACCTGGCTTGAACGAGCACGCGCGCAAAGCACTGACCAGGCTTGGCTTGAGGTGGCATTTGCAAATCTGACGGCTGTTGTGCCGATGCAAGCGTGGGGGCCAGCAAGCATGCCGACAAAGACCAAAGGGCGATGCGTTTCATAGATGCGACCTTACAAACGTGACTGGGTGTGATTATGCAGATATTCAACAGTTGGTTACCCAGAGCAGAAAGTCATTTTGAATTTATAAAGTCAATAAAAATCATGTATATACATGATAATGGCGTAATGTTTACCTCAATCTTCGCTTTAATGGCGAAGAAAGCTCCTAATCATGACGCTTTGCTGGGTAGACTGAGCGAACTCTTTCAATTCATAACTTACCGCAAATCTGAGTGGCTCTCAGCCTGCGGGCCACCGTCGCATCTGGCTTGAACCTTAAGCGCAAAAGCGCCTAAGCTATCTCGGCAAAAAGGATGGACATAATGGTGGATACGGCAGCTGTGATTTGGGATTTTGGCGGGGTCTTGACCTCATCGCCGTTTGAAGCCTTCGTGCGGTATGAACGGCAACACGGTTTGCCCGAAAACTTTATTCGCCAAGTTAACAGCATGAACCCCGACACCAATGCTTGGGCCTTGTTTGAGCGGGCAGAGATTGACGCGGCGACTTTTGACGCTTTGTTCACGGCAGAAAGCACCGCTCTGGGGTATAAAGTCGCTGGCCGCGATGTCTTGGCCTTGCTGGCAGGCGACTTGCGCCCGGGGGCAATAGCCGCTCTGAAGTCGTTGAAAGGCACTCATAGGTTGGGCTGCATCACCAATAATGTGCCCGTCGGCCATGGCGCAGGTATGGCTGGAACACAAGAAAAAGCCCAAGCGGTCGGCGAGGTCATGGCTGTCTTTGATCACGTTATTGAAAGTTCCAAGATCGGTATTCGCAAGCCCGATCCCCGCATCTATCAATTGATGTGCGAAACGCTTCAGGTGGACCCTTCAACTTGTATCTATCTGGACGACTTGGGGATCAATCTGAAGCCCGCCAAGGCGATGGGAATGCGGACAATCAAGGTGACATCAGAGGCACAATTACTCGAACAGCTTGGTGCGCTTTTAGGCCGAACATTGGATTAGCGCGCAACTTTGGTCCTTTCAGATCAAAACGCGCCTTAAGCAGAGCACGAGCCACCGCCCAGCACGCAGAATTTAGCGCAATGGGGATGGTTCAACCGTACCGGTCCGAGGCTTCCTGCTAACGTCTCGCCCATTTCAAATTCGGGTTCATACGGCAAAAGGGTGCAGGGCAAAACAACTGGCATAGTGGCACCTTTGCGTTTGACGATCATGCGAGAACTCGCACACATCAGACCCTTTGGATCGACCCCCAATATCCCCCAACATGCTGGTGTGATTTCTGGCACATCGACGCGTGCATCCATTTCCGGAAACAGAACAAGCGACAAGGGTTTTTCGACGTCGACCGGCCAATTTCGCTCAGTAACCAACGCCCGAAAGCCTGCCTGACTGGCTTCTTGGCTTTCGCCCCACAAGGTCCGCCCAGCAATGGCCAGCTTTGCCCCTTGGGCTGCCAGCCAATCCAGACCCAGACACGTCTCATCAAACCCACCCTCGCCGCGCTCTTGATCATGGTAGCGGGAGCTCCAATGATCGAGGCTGACGCGAAACGTCAATTTGTCGCCGAAACGAGCGATCAGGCCTTTGATTCCCTTTTGCACGCGCGGGCGCATCATCGGCCGCATGGCATTCGTCAGAAGTAGAACCGGATGCCCGCGCTCCAACGCGATGGTCAGAATTTCGATGATGTCGGGGTTGAGGAAGGGCTCTCCGCCCGTAAAGCCAATTTCCACAGACCCGGGCTGCACCTCTGCCAATTCGTCCAAAAAGGGCACGACGTCTTGGGGGGTTAGATAGACCAGTCGATCATTGGTGGGCGAGCTTTCGATATAGCAATTGACGCACGTGATGTTGCACAAGGTGCCGGTGTTGAACCACAGCGTTTGAAAGCCATCAAAGGCCACAAAGGCCCGCTCCTCCCCCTTAGACGTAAACAAAGGATCTTGGAATTTTAATGGCGATAGCTTGGCTTGCATAAATACATCCGTTGTCTCAACCGGTTCCAACCTAAGGCATAGGTTGGGACATTCAAGCTATCACCTGCCGAACAATTGTCTCAGCGATACGCCTTGGTTGGAATTGCCAAGGCACCCGGACGACGAGGATCAGCTGCGCCAAGGAAGAGGCCATTTTCAATCATGATGGACTGAGCACTGCCCATGGTCTCATCCGATGTCACCTTATGGCCCATGCGCTCAAGTAACGCGACCGTGTCTGGATTGAAGTTTGGCTCCACGCGCAGCGTGTCGGTCCAACCCTGATAAATGCGCGGCTGGTGTGTCGCCTCGTCAATGTTCAACTTGAAATCGATCACATTGACGATGAGTTGGGTAACCGTGGTGATGATGGTACTTCCACCTGGCGTACCTACCACCAGCCAAGGCTTGCCATCCTTATAGGCAATCGTCGGCATCATAGTCGACAACATGCGTTTGCCCGGTGCCATCGCGTTCAGGGGCGGCTTTGTGCCATTCTTTTGTGCCTCAAACGCCCCTTCATGGTCGAAGTTATTCATCTGATTGTTCAGAAGAATGCCTGTTCCTTCGATCATAACACCAGAGCCAAAGTCGGCCCCTAAGGTATAGGTGGTGCTGACGACATTGCCTTGCGCATCTGCCACCGAATAGTGCGTAGTTGACGGGCTTTCAAACCGTAACGGATCACCGACGTTTAGTTTTTTGACTTCAGAGGCTTGGTTGGGGTCAATGCTCTTAGCCCGCTCTTGGCCATAAGCTTTGGAGATAAAGCCTTTTACGGGGGCTTTGACGAAGTCGGTGTCACCCAGAACTTCTGTGCGATCGATATACGCGCGCTTCATCGCCTCTGACATCAAATGCAATGAACGAGCAGACCCTGCACCTGAAGCCTTGAGGTCAAAGTTTTCAAGCATATTGAGGATATTGAGCATCGTGGCCCCGCCAGCACTGGCTGGCGGGGCGGTTACAATGTCGATCCCGCGATAAGTGCCGCGCAAGGGTTCACGTTCAACGGGGCGATAGGCCGCAAGGTCAGCTTCGGTAATTAGGCCATTGTGACGGGCCATATCGGCAGCGAACTTCTGCGCGACCGGCCCTTTGTAGAAGCCATCTGCTCCGCGTTGCGCAATTTGAGTCAGGGTCCAGGCCAAATCGGGCTGCTTTAGTACTTCACCAGCGCGATAAAGACTGCCGTCTGACTTATAATAGGCCCGCTGGCCCGCTTCACTGGTTGACAGACGTTCCTTTGCCCATTCGAACACGAAGGCTTCGTCTGGCGTGATGGCGATGCCATCACGCGCCAGTGCAATAGCTGGGGCCACGACGGCTGACCATGGCAGTTTGCCGTGCTTTTGATGGGCCAGATAAAGGCCCGCAACCGTGCCAGGGACCGAAGGCGCAAGATAGCCCCTGCCCGCGATAGGGCTTTCTTTGCCTGCATTATCGATGAACATCGACAGGGTTGCAGCCTTGGGGGCGACGGAGCGGAAGTCGATGAAGTCCTGCTTGCCGGTGGCTTGATCGTGGATCAACATAAATCCGTCGCCGCCAATATTGCCAGCGCGCGGCAAGGTTACAGCCAAGGCGAAGCCAATTGCCACCGCAGCGTCTACAGCATTGCCGCCTTCGGCAATGATGTCAGCCCCGACTTTGGATGCGGTGGCGTTCTGGGTCACAACCATGCCGGACTGGCCGACAACGGGTGAATGGATACTGGGATATTCAAGAAGCTGTTTGCGCTGGGCTTGAACCGGAGAAAATATCACCGAGGCCGAAACAACAACCCCCACAACCAATTGCATCAGGTGAGATGTTTGCTTCATCGCCGCTTCTTTCCCGTTAAAAACTCAATCCTAATAACCAAGCCGTCAAGGCCCCCTTCAAGCAAAGCGCAAGAAAGAGGCCTCTGACCTATTCAGACAGTCCTCAGAAGTCCTTGGACAATTCCACATAGAACATCCGACCAATTGCGTCATGCAAAGAACCCAAGAAGCCATAGTTTGACGAGCTGCGCGGTGGCTTTTGGTCAAACGCATTGCGTGCACCAAATCGGGCCCGATAGCCATCTTGGCGGTATTGGACATAGGTGTTGACGGTGGTCATGGAGTCCAACTGATAGTTTTGCCCATCGACCAACAAAGTGCCTGTATCAAAGACTGGACCAACATAACTGACCAAGGCCCCCACACTGACGGGGCCTTTGCGCCAAGTCAGATTCGCCGTGGCGCGCCACTCTGGATTGCCATTGACCTGAATTTGACTACCAGCCTGGGTGATCGTTACACCGGTCCCAAACTTGCCCGCCGCATTTGCGTCGATCAGTTCTTGCTGCACAGGCGAAGCGGACTGCTGGAATTCTGTCAGCTTTGAACCGGCCAAGTCAATGCTGAAATTGCCATACTTTTTGGTCCTGAGATCATAGCTCAAGCCGAGGTCGATCCCTTCCAAGGTGCGGGGGCCGAGGTTGAAGTAATCATCCTGCACGAAGGAGAGATCACCGACAACTTGGGTGCCGACTGGTGCCAAACGCACAACGTTTGGATTGGACTTGCCGCTTTGGCGTAACAGCAGATCATAAAGGATCTGGTTCTGTGCGCCTTGGATCCCGATCACGCCATCGGACTTCAACGACCAAGAATCGACGGTAAAGGTCAAGCCCTTGATCGGCTGGAACACCATGCCATAAGAGAAGTTCTCCGCATCTTCTGGCTTCAGCTTTTGATTGCCGGCACGCACTTCCAATGTGCTGACCCCACTACACGTCGTGTTGTTCAGGCGGCAGGCTGCAAAGTCAGTCCGCGTATTCGCGACTTGTGTGCCTGCGCTATAGAATTGCGCGAGGTTTGGTGCACGATAACTTTGCGACCATGAGCTGCGCAGTTTAATTGCATCAACAATTACCCAGCTGCCAGCGATCTTGGGCTTAACCACCTCGCCGAAATCCGAGTAGCTTTCGCCGCGTGCCGCCAATTGCAAGTCGATCGACTTGATCAGTGGAACATTCATCTCTTCCGAAACGACCGGCACGGAAAGCTCAGCAAACATTGCGGAAACAGAGCGATCAGCCTTCACATCTGGTGACGGGCTCGCGCCCATGATGTCGGTGCCATAGGTGATGCCGCTAACAACATCGGTATAGGTGACGGTCCCATCAAGTCGGGCGTCGCGATTGTCTTGATAGGTCTCGTTGCGAACTTCAACTCCACCAGCAAAGCCGACAGACCCTGCGGGCAGTTTAAACAATTCTGCCTTGGAGATCTTGAAGTCGATCGTGGCCAAGGACGTGGTGCCAATGCGATTGGCATTAACCAAAAACGACTTGATGGTTGCAGCGTCGCTCGGTGTCGCATCGCCAAAGGAATAGGCTGGCTGGGTCCCACCATTGAAGGGGTTGTACGCATCAGGCGTGGATTTAGCCAAAGCCTGTTGGAACAAGGTGTTGCTAATGACGTTGCGGGTTTCGTCATCGGTACGGGCCCACGAATAGGTCACGGCCGATTCCCATTTGAAATCGCCCCAATCCCCGCGCAAGCCTGCTAGACCGCGCACCATGTCGTCGGTCACCACAAAGGTACGAGGACCAGTGTCGACTGGGCGATAGGTGGTGATGCGCAGCGCCAAGCCGGTTGTTGGTACACCGGTCAAATTGGCGAGGCGGTTTGGATTGGCCACGCCATTGATCGTGGCTGCACCAAACGGATTATAAAAATTGGTGGCAGGGATGGAGATTACAGCGCTTGAAATCGGGGCCGATTGCTCACGCTTGCCTTCCAATTCAGCGTGATAATAACCAAGCTCAGAGAAGAACTCCATCGAGCCGATATCTTTGGTGAAGGTTCCAAATAGGGTGGCGCGGTCTAGCCCGCCGCGAATGCTGCGGTCTGGGTTTTCGTCATAGCGCAAAACGCGGGAGTTTGCGCCGGTGATCGTGCCACTGCGCAAGCACAGATTGCCGTTAATAACGGTGCTGGAGCAGCCGGCTGCAAAGTTATTCGTCGGCTCGACGTGGAACACGCCTGATGCCGTCAACGCCGTGGTGCCTTGCCGAACCACAGTGGTTGTCGGAATGACCGTGAACGAACCCCAAGGAGAAGACGTGGAGCGGTTGTCAAAGGAAGTATCGCCAGCCCAAGGCGTACCAAACAGAGCTGAGCGATGATCTTCACTAGCGGAAAACGCCCGCTCGCTCGCCATCAAAGGGGTACGATGGGTAAAGCTGCCAAATACCATCAAGCGGCCGCCGCCTGGGGTCTCAAAGCCCGACTTGATCGACGCCGTCGATTCTTCGGTGCCATCGGCAAACGCATGACGGAGATCAGCGCGCACACCTTTGTAGCGCTTGTCCAGTACCACATTGACGACGCCAGCAACCGCGTCTGCGCCATAGATGGCGGCGGCACCATCACGCAGCACTTCAATGCGGCTGATCGCCCCGACAGGCAAAGAGTTCGTATTGGCGGTTTGCACCGGTACAAAGTTTTCAGTCTGCGTGCCTGGCGTCAGGATCATGCGGCGACCATTGAGCAGCACCAAAGTGTTGCCAGTTCCAACGCTGCGCAAATTGATCGATGAGTTATCGCCGCGCGCGTCATTTAGATTGCCGGTCGTGCGCGATTCTTGGAATTGAACGTCACCCGCTTGCGGGATCGAACGGAACAGATCGTCGCCCGACACACTGCCGACAGCGGCGATCCGCTCAGCTGTAAGCACCGACACCGGTAAGTCACCAGCAGCCTTTGCGCCTTCGATCCGCGTCCCGACAACCACAACGACTTCTGCCTCTTTCGCCGCCTCAGGCGCGGTTGGCGCAGGCGCAGTTTGGGCGAAGGCTGGTGCGACAACGGTAAAGGAAAGTGTCGCAAGAATGGTGCAACACAGCATATTAGACTTCAATGACATAGGTTTTGCCCCCCCCAAAAATGGTCCGTATGCAAAAACCTGATCTTAAAGATTCCAATCAGCTTTCAGCATGTTCGCTCCTAACTCTCGCATTCCTGTTCGAACTTGCCAACTAAAGGACCTGTATTTTTCTCGTCATAAGCCAAATATGACACCGCTGGACATCCGCAAACAGCCACAGACCCGTGCATGCTTTGACAATTCGCTTTAGGGTGGGCTGGCTTGATTACGGGAGGCGATCCAATATGACCCTGACTTCATTGCCACGTCGACTCGCCGTTATTACAGGGGCTTCGTCTGGCATTGGCGAGGCGTTTGCCCACGCTTATGCCAAGCGGGGGGTGGACCTTTGCCTTGTCGCCCGCCGCTTTGATCGACTGGAAGCCTTGGCAAAAGCTTTGTGTCAGCAACATGGGATTTCAGCTTTTGCGGTCCAAGCTGACTTATCAAAGCCAGAAGCAACAGGCTTAATCGTGACAGCTTTGGCAGAGCACGACAGGTCCTGCGACATTCTGGTCAATAATGCTGGCTATTCCCTACCTCAGACCTTTTTGGCGACCAAAGCCGAACAACAAACTGATTTTGTCGCGGTCTTGGTGACGTCCGTCGTCAGCCTCACCCATGCCCTTCTGCCGGGCATGGTGCAGCGCGGCTATGGCCGCATCATTAATGTCGCCAGCATGGTTGCCTTTTCCTCCGGTGCGGCGGGCCATACGCTTTACCCTGCCGCCAAGAGCTTTGTAGTGAAAATGACCCAATCGCTCGCCGCCGAAGTGGCAGACAAAGGTGTCCTGGTAACCGCCATTTGCCCCGGCCAGACTGAAAGCGACTTTGCCAAAGCTAATGGCACCGATCAATTGATCGCTAAGTCTAATCTCTACAAGCAAACAGCCGAAGACGTGGTTGCGATTGCCATGGCCGCCAATGAAGCCGGCAAGGAAGTGGTTGTCCCGGGCTGGCCAAACAAACTTGCGGTTGTATTTATGAAAGTTCTGCCGGATAGTTGGACGGCGGCTCTCATCCGCCCTCAAGCTAAGAAATTTGCCCTGCCCGACCCTACCGACTGACGAGACAATTATGCCCCATTTTGACATTCTGATCATCGGTTCCGGCGCCGGGGGCGCTAGCTTTGCTCAAGCCTTGGCAGGTACCGAAAAGTCTATTCTCATCCTCGAGCGCGGAGAACATCTCCCAATTGGTCGCGAAAACTGGGATCCAAAGCGGGTTTTCGTCGACCGGATTTATCGCACGGACGAGCAATGGACCGATAAGCACGATAAGCCCTTCACGCCCAACACCCATTATTGGGTTGGAGGCAATACGAGTTTTTATGGTGCAGCCCTCATGCGCTTCAAGTCCTTGGACTTTGAGCGGGTAGAGCATTTTGATGGCATTAGCCCGGCTTGGCCCGTCACCTATGAAGACATGCGGCCTTGGTATGAGGTGGCCGAGCGCATGTGGGAGGTTCATGGCGAACGCGGGATTGACCCTACTGATGACCCTAATGACCCGCCCTACCCCTTCCCTGCTTTGACGCATGATCCAGGTATGATCCGATTGAAAGAGCATTTTGAGGACTTGGGTTGGACACCTTCGCCACTGCCCTTGGGCATTCGACGCAATGATGAGAATCCGCGTGATGGCAGATGTGTGCGGTGCAAGACTTGTGGCGGCTTCCCGTGCCGCTTGCTGGCCAAAGTGGATGCACGCACCGCAGCATTAAAGCCCCTTGAAGCTTATCCTAACGTGACGGTTCTGCCAGGCCATAAAGTTCTGGAGTTGAAGACCGAGGCAAGCGGCAAGAAAGTCACGGAAGTGGTGGCGTCGGGCCCAGATGGGGAAGTGTCCTTCTCAGCCGATTACGTCGCGTTGGCAGCAGGGGCAGCCAATTCCGCAGCCCTGCTTTTGAAGTCCGCAAACCCTAAACATCCCAATGGCCTGGCCAATAGCTCAGACCAAGTCGGGCGCAATTATATGTATCATTCCACCTCGGCGGTGGTCTCGGTGGCATTGTCGCGTTTCGATTCCAGCTTTCCAAAAACCTTGTGCGTCAATGACTTCTACTATGGTGACACGGCAGAGGAATTCCCATTCCCAATGGGCCAGATTCAAATGCTGGAATATATGTCGGGCCAGACGTTGGAAGGACAATTGGCCGACTTCATCAGCCCCAATTTGCTCCCTGACTCCTTCATGGACGGATTGGCCGAACGCATGGTCAGCTTCTTGGTGATGTCCGAAGACCTGCCGCGGCCTTACAATCGGGTTAGGCTCAACGAAAATGGCGGGATCAAACTATCATACACGGAGGGCGATTTAACTGCTCACAAAAAGCTCGTTGAAAAGCTAGAGACGGGTCTACAAGGCTTCACGCGTGAGCGGTCGTCCCTGTTTGAAGCCAATTTCACCATCGACCAAGAACTGCCACTATACGGGACCGCCCACCAATGCGGAACCCTTCGCATGGGGGATGACCCAGCAAGCTCGGTTGTCGACAAATGGTGCAAGGCCCATGATTTGGACAATCTCTATGTGGTGGATGCAAGCGTGTTTGTCTCCTCAGCGGCTGTCAACCCAACCCTGACCATTGTCGCCAACGCATTGCGGGTAGGCGACCATTTGGCGAGGCAGCTGAACGGCTGATTTGGGCCGCGTTTAACCTAAAGGTTTACAACCTCGTCAGCCCGCCCAATCTTGCACCTCGTCTCATTTCAAGCCATGGTGGTCACATGCCGCAGCGTCATCTTTGTGAACCCATCGAATTAGCCCTGGGCATGACCGTTTGGGCAGAACGGGTACAGCATAGTGAAGACGCGCCAAGTCTAGACCGCTTTCCCCATTATCATAGCGTCGCTGAGCTGGTGATTTTTAAGTCCGGGACGGGGTCATTCTGGCTCGATGGGGAGGAGATTTCGCTGCATCCACGCAGCGTCGTGTATGTCCCGCCCATGTGTCACCATGATTACGCGTTTAGTCCGGGCGAGAAGGCTTGGGTGCTTGTACAATTAGATGCCGATACGGTTCAGGCGCTATCTCAAGCGGTCCCTGATCTGGATTTGACACACCCGTTTTATGGCGTCCCAACGGAGAGCCAAGCCAAACAGATCGACACTTTATGCGACCTTTTGCTGGAAGCTGGCCAATCCATTTCCCAAACGGCGATT
>JBEAVQ010000167.1:0-3828 GCA_041160865.1 Pseudomonadota bacterium
TACGGTGAAGGCTATGATTGCATCGCGTGCTGTCGATGCTGGCTTTGTCAAACTTCCGTTGGAAAGAGTCGATTTAACAGCCGAGTCCATCTTGGAGTGCGGGACAACATGCGTGATCCCGGCACAGCACGAACTTGCACAAGCCAAGAGCGTTGATGCGGTCGCTTTACGAAATGTTCCGCTCATTCTGTTGGGGTTGGGAAGCAGTTCCAGAGCCCAAGTCGAAGCCGCCTTCGCGACTGCCGGCGTCGTCCCAACAGTCGTCGTCGAAACGCACACAATCGGTAGCGCGTGCGCTTTGGCCGCTCGTGGCGTTGGCATCGCAATCGTCAACCACGCCCTAGCCAGTGCCTATGTTCGGGATCAAATAATCCTCCGCCCATTCTTGCCTGACATTCGGCAAGACTATCCTCAAGGCTCGCCAAAGCATTTCTCGAGTGCTGCAAGGCCTCGCTCCTAAACAAGTAAGCCCGCGTGCCCAGTATTTCATCAGAATCAAAGCCTTCACAAAAACTTAGGTGATGAGCAGCAATTTTTATGAGCTCAAGAGTTCCCGTAGTAGAACGGCCTTATCGGAAATGAGCTGACATAGCCCATTAAAATCTAGCCAAGAGCTTTTCTGCGTCGGCTTGGGAAGAGCGGGACAGAATGAGTTGGATTAGGGGGGAGTTTTGCAAGATATAAGAGGGCGACTTGCATGAGCTTTCAGTGCTCTGTTTTGATTGATGTTATTGCAAGTCATGTTGATGGGGTCATGACTTGCAGTGTGTCGTGGCATGTAAGTCGGCATAAGTCATGTTGAAACGTTCACAAATCGCACTTACTTTGCCGCAGACAATTGATCCACAGTCGTAAAGCCATGTTTATTTGGATCAAACTTCTCTAAAAGGGGTCGCTGTTCTGCATATGATGCAAGCCGACACAACGGGCGGAGCAAGTGTTTTACTTCGCCCAGTCCCGTGGACTATTTTACGGGCTAAACGTTGTCAGTTCGCCCAATAGACATATTCTTGATCCGGCGTCCAAGGCGCATTCAAGTGCACATCGATCCGGATGGCATCCTCTACCAAGGCCGGCCACAAGGGCTTGGGCATTTCAGCGTCGTGGGCCTGCAACATCGCCTTCATTGCGGCCACCCGATCTGGCTCGGCCTCGGCTAAATTCTTCCTCTCAGTCGGGTCGGTCGCTAAATTATAGAGCCAAGCTTTGTTTGGATTGCCAGCAACTTGCAGCTTCCAATCTCCCTGGCGCACAACGCGGTAGGCACCTGAACGCCAAAACAAAGTGCGCGAGGCCAATTGGGGGGTGCCGGTTACAAACGGCAAGAGATTCACCGTGTCCATCGCGCGATCACCTGGAACCTTCGCCCCAGCAATTGCCGCGGCCGTCCCATAGAAATCAAGATGGTGTGCGGGCATTGTAATTTTTTGACCCGCGCTGATCTTGCTCGGCCAACGCATCAGATATGGCACCCGAATCCCACCTTCAAAGAAAGTGGCTTTCCAACCCCGATACGGCTGATTGATGCCCGGGAGGCCGACGTACCAAGCCCCACCATTATCGCTGGTGAACACGATAATCGTATTTTCATCCAAGCCATTTTTCTTGAGCGCCGCAACAACTTCGCCAACACCTCTATCCAAGGAACGGATCATGGCACCATAGACGCGTGTATTGTGATCCTTGATCCCGGCAAGGGCGTCAAAATCCTCGCGCTTGGCCTGCAACGGCGTATGGGGCGCATTGTAAGCCAAATAGAGGAAGAAAGGCCGGTTAGCATTGGCCTCAATCGCCGCAACCGCCTGATGGGTGTAATAGTCGGTCATATATTCGCCGACATGAAATCTTTGACCGCCATTTTTCTGAACGGCATCGGTGCCATAAATCCAAAGAAAGCGGTCGATTGGGTCAAATTCAAGCTTTGCATTGACGACATCAGGGTGATTGTCTGGCAGAAACTTGCCTGCTCCAAACATGATCCCCAAACTCTCATCAAAGCCTTGTGCTTCCGGCCGCATCTTGGCCGCTTCACCAAGATGCCATTTGCCGACATGCAGGGTTCTATAGCCCTTGCCCTTCAAAAGCTCTGCGATTGTAATCTGATCTTCGGGTACGCCCATGTTCTCCATGGGCGGCATCTCGGCTTCGCGGTCTGCGTGATAGATCGGCTGATGCAAGCGCCCTTCAACTGGGGCCCCTAGATTACGGGCAAAGGCCTTTGGAACCGCGGTAAATTCAAAGCCGAACCGGGCGGGATAGCGCCCTGTCATCAAAGCCGCTCGCGAGGGGGAGCATGTCGCATTGCCAGCATAGCCTGTACTGAACTGCGCGCCTTCTTTGGCAAGCGCATCAATATTGGGCGTCGGTACAAGACCGTTTGCAACTCCTGTTCCGGTCGAGGTCAGGTCATTGATCCCCAAATCATCCGCCACGATCAGAATGATGTTCGGGGGGCGCTCGCCTGCCGGAGGAATAGTCGGCCCCTTCTCCCATGTGACAGTCTGGGTTGGAGCTATCGGATTGCGAACCTTATCGATTGCAGCCGCAATTTGGATCGGGAAAAATTTGACTGCGACAAACGCGCCTATCAAAAGCACGACAGCACTTCCCGCTGCGATCCGCCATTTGCTCATCTGTTTCCCCCTAAACTCCCTCGCCATTATTCGGCGTCAGAGCGCGCTTATCTTCAAGTAGCTTCTAGGCCAGCATCAAAACATTGTCGTTCCGCGCTATTCTGCGCTTTGTTGTTAGCGCCATCATGGCATTTCCACCGGTGCGCTCAAGTAGGGCGTCCAGCTGCTCGCGGTCGGTGCCAGTCAGGGCCCGTGCCGCTGTGCGGGATCGCTCAAAATGCCATAGCGCATGGGGCTGGCTAGCCCGTTGCATCACCACGTCACGCCAGGCATAACTGACACGCCCAACATGGGGATGAACTTGCCGTCGACCATCATGGGATACCAGTGTTCCAGCGTCAGGGGCCTCAAGACCATCCAGCCAAGCGTCAAAGCATGCGACATCGGCCTTTAGACCCGGACCCCATTGGGAAAACAGGAATGCCAAGATGGGTTCAACGGTTTCTGGAAGCGCATCATCCTCAGGAAAGCCTATCGCAAGGTCCTTAAAGTCGCCGTCCTTTATGCCCGGCATATTCATACGCTCTGTCCAACGATATACTGAGGGTGCCGTCGTTTTCATGAGAAATGCCGGGACAGGATCGCGGGCAAGATGCGCATATAAAGGTGCCATCATCCCAAAGTCAGCAGCACTGGGACAGCCACCGAGAAAATAGGGGTAGTTCTGAAAATGTGTCTCCAGCAAAGCTAGAAGCTCTTTGTAGCTCTCTTCCATTGCCGGGATAACTTCTGGCGTGACACCAAGGTTCGGCAAAAAGTCCGCAAAGCGGGACATGAGTTTGCCGGCCTTCTCCATCCGTTCGCTGTAGGTTGGCGCAGGTACCGCGCGTGCAAACTCATTGCATAGGAAGTATTCCTGCTGTTCCCGATAGGACCAACGATAATGCATGGCGATTGCCATCAAGTAATTGGACCCAAAGGCATCAATCAGGTCTGCAACAATCCGCTGGACTGGGCCAGGTGGCACGAAATTTGGCGCGGCAACACGGCTCTCAATATGATCAATCATGGCCGTTGTGTCTTGAATGATCTCGCCATCAGGTGCCTGCATGACGGGAATCACTTTGAGGCCGACTTGGCGGATGATGTCGCCGACAAAATGGGGATCAGACGCCATGATCTCTTCATAGGCTATCCCCTTCTTGATCAGATAAGAGCGGATTTTTCCCGTATAAAGTGAATGGGGTGTGCCCCA
>JBEAVQ010000077.1:0-11959 GCA_041160865.1 Pseudomonadota bacterium
GCCCATCGCCAATCACATGAGTGAACTGATCGGCTTTACGGGCCGCTGGGCATTGGAATTTAAGCGCGAACGCATCAAGCGCTTTGCTGGTACGTATCTGCGCGAGAGCCGCCGGGGCCGCACCTCGCATGACGGGCTTCCCGCCATTATCTTATGTGCCGACACCACCGATGAAGTCCAGGGCGAGGCCTATGGCCTGCATCTGGGCTGGAGCGGCAATCATCGTATCCGGGTGGATAGTCTCCATGATGGTAGGGTGTTTGCCGGGCTTGGCGCCTTGCTCGGACCCGGTGAAATTCGTCTGGAAAAGGGGCAGACGTTCCACGCGCCCACCATTCATGCCGCCTATAGCCGCGAAGGCCTATCAGACCTCAGTCAGCGTTTCCACGCCCATGTTCGCAGCCAGATCTTGCGACCGCAGACCCGCGCCAAGGCGCGCCCCGTCCATTACAATACGTGGGAAGCGGTGTTCTTTGACCATGATCTCGACCGTCTCAAGGCCATTGCCGATCGCGCAGCGGCCGTTGGTGTCGAGCGGTTTGTCCTCGATGATGGCTGGTTTGGCTCTCGCCGGGACGATACTTCAGGGCTGGGCGATTGGTATGTCTCAAAAGATGTCTATCCCAACGGCCTAAAGCCGCTGATCGATTATGTCACCGGACTCGGCATGGAGATGGGCATTTGGTTTGAGCCTGAAATGGTCAATCCCGATTCTGATCTCTATCGCGCCCATCCCGACTGGGTGCTGGGCTTGGCCCATGTCGAGCAAGTGCCGTTCCGAAATCAACTCGTTCTAGATATCTCCAGGCCAGAGGTTTCAGATTATCTGTTTGAGCGGATCGATGCCGTGCTGCGCGACCATGATATCATTTATGTCAAATGGGACATGAACCGAGACATCAGCCATCCTGGCGATCATCAAGGCTATCAGCGTTCGCACGCCCAGGTTCATGCGCTCTATGCTTTGCTGGAGCGACTGCGCGTCGCCCACCCCAGCGTTGAGTTTGAATCTTGTGCCTCAGGTGGCGCGCGCGCCGATTATGGGGTGTTGAGCTATACCGACCGGATTTGGACGTCGGACAGCAATGATGCGCTCGACCGCCAAGATATCCAGCGCGGGGCCAGCTTCTTCTTCCCGCTGGAAGTTCTAGGTGCCCATGTCGGGCCGCGCCGTTGCCATATCACCGGCCGCACCTTGTCCATGGCCATGCGGGCAGGGACAGCGCTGATTGGGCATATGGGCCTTGAACTCAATCTGTTAGAGGAATCTGAGACAGAGCTTGCGACCCTGAAAGAAGCGATTGCATGCCATAAGGCGCATCGAGACCTGCTGCATACCGGCAATCTCGTACGTCTGCAGACTTCTGATGAGCTGATGGGCATGGGCGTGATCGCGCAAGACCAGACCGAGGCGCTCTATTCCATCGCTATCATGCGCAGTCAGGTGCAACGCTTGTTGCCTCGAGTGCTGTTCTACGGCCTCGATCCAGATAGGAGCTATCTCGTGCAACTCGTATGGCCGGGCAAATTCCGCTCGTGGTCAGCGGGCTCGAGTGTGGAAGCTTTGAATCTGACGGGGGCGGGCTACGTGATGACAGGGCGCTTGTTGCAAGAGGTCGGCCTAGGCCTGCCGCTTACGGCACCAGAGCAGGTCTTGATCTTCCATCTGCGTGCGCACACGCCAGATTGATCGCTTAACGGTATCTGGCCCTTTCCCCTTTGGGCCTGTCAGGCTATGTCGACCCCATGACTCCCCGTGAAAACATCCGTAATTTCTCCATCGTTGCCCATATTGACCATGGCAAGTCCACTTTGTCTGACCGCTTGATTCAATTAACGGGTGGCCTCACCCAGCGTGAGATGAAGGAACAAGTGCTCGACAGCATGGATATTGAGCGTGAACGCGGCATCACGATCAAGGCGCAAACCGTGCGACTTGAGTTCCAGCGCGAAGGCCAAGACTATATTCTAAATCTGATCGACACCCCGGGCCATGTCGACTTTGCTTATGAAGTGTCGCGCTCATTGGCAGCGTGCGAAGGCGCGCTCTTGGTGGTGGACGCCAGCCAAGGCGTGGAAGCCCAGACCTTGGCCAATGTCTATCAAGCCATTGATGCCGATCTTGAGATCGTGCCAGTTCTAAACAAGATTGATCTGCCTGCCGCAGAACCCGATCGCGTCAAGGCGCAGATTGAAGAAGTGATTGGTATCGATGCCTCTCAATCCGTGATGATATCGGCCAAAACGGGCCTTGGCATTGAAGATGTTCTCGAAGCCATCATCACCCGCCTGCCGCCTCCCAAGACAGGCGACCGCGATGCGCCGTTGAAGGCGCTGCTGATGGATGCCTATTACGACCAATATTTGGGCGTTGTGGTTCTGGTCCGCATCATTGATGGCGTGATGAAAAAGGGCATGAAAGTCCGCATGATGGCGACAGGGGCCAATTATGCCCTCGACCGCGTTGGCGTGTTTAAGCCCAAGATTACCGAAGTAGACGAATTGGGACCCGGCGAAATCGGCTTCTTGACGGCCTCGATCAAGGAAGTGGCTGACGCCGCTGTTGGTGACACGATCACAGAAGAACGTCGTCAGACGACCAGCATGCTGCCGGGCTTTAAGCCTGCCCAGCCGGTGGTTTTCTGCGGCCTATTCCCAGTTGATGCCGCCGACTTCGAAGATCTGCGCGCTGCTATGGGCCGCCTTCGCCTGAACGACGCCAGTTTCTCCTACGAAATGGAAACCAGTGCGGCTTTGGGCTTTGGTTTCCGCTGTGGCTTCTTAGGTCTCTTGCACTTGGAGATCATTCAAGAGCGTTTGAGCCGTGAGTTTAATCTCGATCTGATCGCAACTGCTCCATCGGTCGTCTATGAGATTAAGATGAAGAATGGCGAGACGCTTCATCTGCATAATCCAGCAGACATGCCTGATATAATGGCGATTGAGGCAATTGAAGAGCCTTGGATTAAGGCGACCATCCTGACCCCAGACGAATATCTGGGTGGCATTATGAAACTGTGCCAAGATCGCCGTGGCAACCAACGCGAGCTAACCTATGTCGGAACGCGTGCGATGTTGGTCTATGAATTGCCGTTGAATGAAGTCGTCTTTGACTTTTATGACCGCTTGAAGAGTATCTCAAAAGGCTATGCCTCGTTCGACTATACGATTGAGGATTATAAGCCCGGCAATCTGGTCAAAATGTCCATTCTGGTGAATGAAGAGCCCGTTGATGCCCTGTCGATGCTGGTGCACGCAGGCCGTGCTGAAATGCGTGGGCGCTCGATGTGCGAGAAGCTCAAAGACCTTATCCCGCAGCATTTGTTCAAAATCCCCATTCAAGCAGCTATTGGTGGCCGCGTGGTTGCGCGCGAAACCATCTCAGCGATGCGCAAGGATGTGACGGCGAAATGCTATGGCGGCGACGCCAGCCGCAAGCGTAAGCTGTTGGATAAGCAAAAGGCCGGCAAGAAGCGCATGCGCCAATTCGGCAGCGTGGATATCCCACAAGAAGCCTTCATCGCTGCCTTGAAGATGGACGCGGATTAGTCTCCATTTGAACGCTTAAGAACGCCGCTTGCGAAAACAGGGATCAGATAAAGCAATAAGAAGCCGGTATTGGAAATGGCATTTCCCGGCGTGTTCAGGGCGACAGAAATGCTGCTGTCGACACCCCACCAAACCAGAATCGCCCCTGTCATGGGTCGCCAGAGCGATAGATCTGGCTGCTTCAGTGCCGCTTTCACGAGTGTGAGCAGGGTCAGCGCCCATCCCATCATTACGGCACCCAAAATGGCTGCGGTGAGACGGAGGCTTTCATGCCAGCCGCTCTGCCCATCCAATGGCCAGTAAATAACGTCATAAAATAAGCGGACTGCTGCGTCGGTCTGTGGCCAAGCGCTTCCCGCAAAGATAACGCCCAAACCCAGAACCAAATAGCACCAGAGCGTCAACCATTGTCGCCAAATTACAGACATTATCTGTCCCCCTACTTCAAACCGATGGCAAACTAACAGACGCCAAGCCGGGTAACAATTACGTGCTAGGTCATGTTGTCTGCTTGAGACGGTGGCATTCGTGCGCCAATCCAGCGATGATACATTCGTGGGTAACAGGGTTTGGCCGGCATGGCTCTCATGAGCTCTTGCATGCCTTCTTCTGGTTCAAACACGAGGGACAAGAAATATGCGCGTGCTGGTCACGGGGGCTGCCGGCTTTATCGGGTTTCATACTGCTGCAGCATTGGTGCGGCGGGGCGATGACGTTGTGGGCTTTGATGTCGTGAATGATTATTATGACCCGGCCCTGAAAGAAGCCCGTCTGGCTTTGCTGGAAACGCTCGCCTCAGAGGCAGCTGGCAGTTTTACCTTTATCCGCGCCGATTTGACCGATCCTGCCGCAGTTGACGCCTGTTTTGCCGAGCATGCCTTTGACCGGGTCATCCATTTGGCTGCCCAGGCTGGTGTTCGCTATTCGCTTGAAAATCCGCGTGCTTATGTCGCTTCTAACATCGTTGGCTTCACCCATATTCTGGAGGCGTGCCGGGCCCATAAAATCGCGCATCTGACCTATGCCAGCACGTCGAGTGTTTATGGCGGCAATACGCACATGCCCTTTGTTGAAACCGAAGGCGCCGACCATCCCTTGCAATTTTATGCGGCAACCAAGCGCGCCAATGAATTGATGGCCCATTCCTATAGTCACTTGTTTGGCTTACCCACGACGGGTCTGCGCTTCTTCACCGTCTATGGACCCTGGGGGCGGCCGGATATGTCGCCTTATCTGTTCACCAAGGCGATCTTTGCGGGTGAGCCGATCCAGGTCTTCAATTTTGGCCATCACAGCCGCGACTTCACCTATGTTGATGATATTGTTGAAGGTGTGGTGCGCGTCAGTGACCAGATTTCTAAGCCCAATCCGGACTGGAACAGTGATGCACCTGACCCTTCCACATCGTCAGCGCCCTACCGCATCTATAACATCGGCAATAACAGTCCTGTCTTGTTAGCGGACTATATAGCCGCGATCGAACAGGCGGTGGGCAAGAAGGCGATCCTGGAAATGCTGCCGCTCCAGCCCGGTGATGTCCCCGATACTTCCGCAGATGTTACTGCACTTGTCGCGGCAATCGGCTATAAGCCCTCCACACCTATCCAAGTCGGCGTAAATGCTTTTGTGGATTGGTACCGAGAATATCATGGGCTCTAACGCCCCAGTTTGTCAGCATGAAACGATAGGCCGCAAATGGACGCGCACTTTTCGACCTTGACCCGCATAAAAGACTTCGTCGGGCCCAAAGGCTGGACGGAAGATCCTGACCTGATCGCCCCACATTTGATTGAGTGGCGCGACCGTTGGAGCGGGGCTGCGCCGATCTTGCTAATGCCGGCCTCAATATCTGAGGCGCAAATGATCCTCAGCCAATGCAATGAAGCGGGTTTGGCGGTAACAACGCAAGGCGGCAATACAGGCCTCGTGGGTGCGCAAATTCCCCGTGGCGAAGTGTTGATTTCCACCAAACGCCTCAACGCCATTCGGTCAATCGATCCCATCGATGATGCCTTGGTGGCTGAAGCCGGTGTGATCTTAACCCAAGTCCAAGAAGCCGCGCGTCAAATTGGTAAGCGCTTTCCCTTGAGCTTGGCATCAGAAGGCTCCGCCACCATTGGGGGCCTCATCTCGACCAATGCGGGTGGTGTCCATGTGCGCCGTCATGGGATGATGCGGGCCCAGATTTTGGGGCTTGAGGCGGTGCTGCCGAACGGGTCGCTCTATGAGGGCCTATCGGCCTTGCGCAAAGATAATACGGGCTATGACCTCAAGCAATTATTCATCGGGGCCGAGGGGACTTTGGGTCTGGTTACCGCTGCAACGCTGAAGCTGGTTGCCCAACCCCGCCACACGACCGTTGCTTTGTTGACGTTGGAAACGCCCGAGCAAGCGGTGGAATTGTTGCATCGCCTTGAAGCCGAGACCGCAGCGGTGGCCGCGTTTGAAGTGATGAATCATCTGGGTGTCTCGCTGGCGCTCAAAAACATCGCTAATGTGCGGGTCCCTTTTGCCGCTGTGCCGCCTTGGTTAGCTTTGGTGGAGTTTGAGGGTGCCAATGCCGATTTGGTTGAGAAGGTGGAAGAGGCTTTGGCCTCAGCCCTTGAGGCAGGCCTTGCCCGCGATGGTGTCGTTGCCCAGAACGAGGCGCAAGCCAAATCCTTCTGGTATTTGCGCGAGGAAATGAGTGCGTGCCAGAAGCCTGAAGGCGTGGCGGCTAAACATGACGTCTCGGTTCCGGTTTCCAAGATTCCAGCTTTCTTAAGCCTTGCCGATGAGGCGGCGGAAAAAGTGGTGCCTGGCGCCCAGATCGTGGCCTTTGGTCACTGCAGTGATGGCAATATCCATTATGATGTGATCCAGCCAAAGACGATGTCGGCAGAGGCCTATAAGGCTTTGGTGCCTCAAATGAATGAGGCAATCCATGACGTTGCGATGTCGTTCAACGGCTCCATCTCCGCCGAACATGGCATTGGCATCAGCCGTCGCGATGAGTTTTTGCGCCGTGAGCCAGAAGCTCATTTGGCCCTAATGCGCGCGATTAAGGCCAGCTTTGACCCCAAAAACATTATGAATCCACGCGTGCTGCTATAGTTTAGATTTTGCGCGCCACTTTGATCCTTACGGATCAAAACGCGCTTTAAAGTAGCCGGCGGGCCATCCAGTCGGCAAAGCGCGCTTGTGCGTCTGCGGTTTGAACTGGGTTGAACCGAAACGTTGGATTGACCGAGGTTTCTTCGTCAAAGGAATGGGTGGCGCCAGGATAAATATGGGTCTCGACAGGCGCACCGGCACCGTGAATTTTGTCGGCGGCTTTAAGCGGGTACCTGGTGCCAGACAGGGTGTCATTCTCGCCCAGCATTAGGAAAGCCGGAATGGATTTTTGCCAACCCCGGCGTAGGGTTTGTGCGCCAAGGCCACACCAGGGATAGACCAGAAACGCGGTAGAAAGGCCTGCGAGCGGATCAGCGGGTATGTCTTCTAGGTCCGCAAACTCTGCCACTTCTGCGCCCAAAGCCAAGGCGTCCATGACGGTCCAGCCACCATGGCTCCAGCCGGCGGCAGCCAGACGCTCTGCCGCCACCCAGTCCTGGCCACGCGCCCAATGCATTAGCGAGATTAAATCGCCTGCGCGCTCCCGGCCCCAAAGACGCATGCCAGAGCAAACCAGCACGCGGGCCTCGGTCAAACTTATGCCGCGCGGGCGAAAGGAATCCACAATGATTGAGGCAATCCCTTTTGCTGCTGCCGCCTTGGCATAAGCGGGCTGGGGACCATCGGGATCGCCGCAGCCGTGAAACAAAAAAACGGTCGGAAACGGGCCTTGCCCCTCTGGCCGAACAATTTTGCAGAAAGGAAGCAGGCGTTGTGCGCGAGCGTCTAATGTTTCACGAGGAAACTTCTTCATTATCCCCGCCTTTAGTGCCGGAAGTGGCGCATGCCCGTGAACACCATGGTGATGCCAGCTTCGTCTGCCGCTGCAATCACTTCATCATCGCGGATCGAGCCGCCGGGTTGGATTACGGCGGTCGCGCCAGCCTCAACAGCTTGTAACAAGCCATCAGCAAAGGGGAAGAAGGCATCTGATGCGCAGGCTGATCCCATGGTGGCCGCCTGGCTCCAACCGGCAGTCTCAGCTGCTTCGACGGCGCGAACAGCGGCAATACGGGCTGAATCGCGCCGGTTCATTTGCCCCGCACCAATGCCCGCAGTGACGCCGTTCTTGGCATAAACAATCGCGTTGGACTTTACATGCTTGGCTACCCGGAAGGCAAAGAGCATGTCGGTTAGTTCTTGTGCTGTTGGTGCGCGCTTGGTCACTACTTTCAGGTCTGGTGTCATAATGCGCCCGGTATCGCGGTTTTGTACCAGGAAGCCGCCGGCCAAGGTACGGAAGGTCAGGCCAGCCTGGGTGGGATCAGGCAGGCCGCCAGCGAGTAAAAGGCGCAGGTTCTTTTTGGTCGCGAAGATGGCTTTGGCGTCGTCATCGGCATCGGGGGCAATCACGACTTCGGTGAAGATTTTGACGATCTCTTCAGCCGCAGCGCCATCCAGCTTGCGGTTACAGGCCACTATGCCACCAAAAGCTGAAACAGGGTCACAGGCCAAAGCGCTCAAATAAGCTTCCGTCAGTGACGACCCAATCGCGACCCCGCATGGGTTAGCGTGCTTGATGATGGCCACGGCCGCGGCTTCGCTTGCATCAAACTCACCGACCAATTCATAGGCGGCGTCTGTATCATTGAGATTATTGTAGGAGAGCTCTTTGCCTTGCAATTGACGCGCGGTGGACACACCAGGACGCCTCTCCGTGGTGGCATAGAAAGCGGCAAGCTGGTGTGGGTTTTCGCCATAGCGAAGGCTTTGGACTTTCGGCCCGCCAAACGCGCGCCAATCGGGAGAGGCTTCACCGACTTGACCAGCATACCAGCCCGAGATTGCCGCATCATAGGCGGCGGTGCGTGCATAGGCCTTTGCTGCCAATTGCTTGCGCGTGATTTCCTCTGTGCCGCCATGGGCTTTCATATCGGCCAAGACCTTTTGCACATCGCCCAGATCGGTTGCCACGGCACACCAGTCGAAATTCTTAGCCCCCGCCCGGATCATCGCAGGCCCGCCAATGTCGATATTCTCAACACAAGTCTCAAAATTTGCGCCTGACGCCAAAGTCGCCTCAAACGGATAGAGATTGACCCACAAAAGATCTATGCCTTCAATCCCGTGTTGGGTCATCGCGGCTTCATGATCGGCAACATGGCGCAGGGCTAATAGGCCACCGTGTACCGCCGGATGCAAGGTCTTCACACGGCCATCCATCATTTCGGGAAAGCCTGTTACATCCGCCACATCGATGACAGCCAAGCCTGCAGCTGCCAAGGCCTTGCTGGTACCACCGGTCGATACCAGAACCACGCCTTGATCAGCCAGTTGGCGCGCCGTTTCAATCAGCCCCGTTTTATCTGAAACCGAGATAAGGGCTCGGCGGACGGGACGGATCGTGGACATGGCTTTGGCTCCGGCGGAGAGGTGAACACAAATGAGAAGCGCCGCTTATAGGCTGCGAATCGGCCTGTGGCGACAGGGGGTGCACAGCCTCAGGCAACAGGCGGTTTGGTCACTTTTTGGGTCTGCTTTTTCGCTGGGGGGTTAGTCTTTTTAGGGGCGTCTGCTGGGTTTGGAGTCTTGGTCTTGAACTTACAAATCTCAGCAATGCCGCAGCGCCAACAGGCAGGCTTTCGCGCGTCACAGACATAACGGCCATGCAGGATCAGCCAGTGATGGGCCCCTTTTTTGTAGGTGTCCGGTGTCACGCGCTCCAGCACCGCTTCAACCTGATCAGGGTTTTTCCCAGGAGCCAGGCCTGTTCGGTTCGAGACGCGGAAGATATGGGTATCTACCGCAATGGTCGGCTCACCAAAGGCTTCGTTCAGCACGACATTGGCCGTCTTGCGGCCAACACCTGGCAAATCAGTCAAAGCATCCCGGCTGCGGGGCACTTCGCCGCCATATTTTTCGAGCAACAGCTCCGACAAGGCAATGACATTCTTCGCTTTGTTGCGCCACAGACCGATGGTTTTGATGTAACTCGCAACACCCTCTTCGCCCAAAGCCACCATTTTTTCGGGCGTATCAGCAACAGCAAACAAGCGCTTGGTCGCCTTGTTTACCCCGACATCTGTCGCTTGGGCCGAAAGGGCGACTGCCACTACCAGCGTATAAGGGTCCGTATAATCCAGCTCGGTGCGCGGATCTGGACGCTCTGCCGCCAATTGCGCATAGAGGGCTGCAATCTCGGCGACTTTCAGTTTTGATCTTGTGACTTTTGCTTTCGTGGCCATGCGCCCGCCTTAGACAATTGTGGACGAACTCGCTAGCCCCTTCAAGAAGCCATGGACTTACTACATTCTTCAACTGTGCTTTGAGAAAGTTTGCGCTAACTTAGGGAAATGAGCACGTCGATCACCGCCCTTTCAGATGCCCCAGAATTTGATCAGCGTGACGCCATTTATATGGACGCCGTGCTGCGCCCCAACCGATCGCTCTCAGTATATGGTTTTCGAATTGTGATGCTATCCTTAGCGGGGATGAGTTTCTTCTCGGGGCTCGCCTTTCTTGCGATTGGCGCTTGGCCTGTGATCGGCTTTTTTGGCTTGGATATCATCTTGGTCTATCTGGCATTTAAGGTGAACTTCAAGGCGGGCGCTCGGGAATGTGAAACCGTGAAGGTGAGTGCTGCTCAAGTGGCAATATCTAAGACCTGTCATCGCGGCAAGATTGGCTGGTGGCGCGTCAGTCCCAGTTTTGCCCGCGTCATTGTCGATGAAATCAACGAATATGAGACCCAAGTGACACTATCGGCTGGCGGGGCTAGCCTGCCCTTAGCAACCTGTCTCTCGCCATCAGAGCGGGTCGCATTTGCCGCCGCCCTCAAAGCCGCGCTAGAACAAGCCCGCGACGAGCGCTACCCAACACAAGTGACTGTTTGAAAGGTCTCTGAATGGAATATCTGCACACTATGATCCGTGTTGGCAATTTAGACGCTGCTCTGGATTTCTTTTGCGGTGGCTTGGGTCTGGTCGAGCTTCGCCGGACCGAGAATGATAAGGGTCGCTTTACCTTAGTGTTCTTGGCGGCCCCCGTCGATGCAGACCGTTTCAAGGCGCAAGGAGAAGCTCCGCAAAGCGGCTTGCCTGGCGGCTTGCCGATGATAGAACTAACCTACAATTGGGATGAGCATGCTTATGATGGCGGGCGCAATTTTGGTCATCTGGCTTACCGGGTCGATGATATCTATGCCTTATGTGCGCATCTGGCCGCACGTGGCGTGGTCATCAACCGTCCGCCGCGCGATGGTCATATGGCGTTCGTTCGCTCGCCAGACGGTATCTCGGTTGAACTCTTGCAACGTGGTGCCGCTTTAGCCCCACAGGAGCCTTGGGCCAGCGCGGCCAATATTGGCTCTTGGTAAGAGGCTTGATCTAAAGTCCGCAAACGACAGACAAAAAATGATTGGGAGGCAGTCGCGATGCATAAACGATTTTTGGCTTTGATAGGGGTTGCTCTGGCTGGCATGATGTCTGTGGCTTGCAGCCCTGATTTGCCGCGTGCGGTCGTTGAGGCCCGCTATACCTCGCCAACTTCGCAATTCATCACCATCAGTGATGGCGTCCGCCTACACGTGCGGGATGAAGGCAAGCGTGATGCACCCGTGCTGATCCTCGCCCATGGCTCAAATGCTTCCCTGCATACGTGGGAGCCGTGGGTGGGACAACTCAAAGACAGCTGGCGGGTAATCAGTTTTGACTTTCCTGCCCACGGCCTGACCGGCCCATCTAAGAGTGGGGTTTATTCGGGCACGACCTATGTGCAGGTCGTGGACGATTTGGCCCAGCATTTCAAAGTCGATCGCTTTGTCTTGGGTGGTAATTCCATGGGTGGTGGGGTGGCGTGGCGCTATGCTTTGGCCCATCCTGAGAAAGTCGCAGGCCTTATTCTGGTTGATGCAGCCGGCTATCCCCGCGATACAGGAAAGCCGCCTTTGATCTTTCGGTTGGCGCGTGCCCCCATTGTCTTTGGCACGTGCACCAATTCTTGGTGATGTGTTCTCCCGTATCAGTACCAAAGGCATGATCGAGTCCAACCTTAAGCAAGTCATGGTGGATGATGCCTTGGTGACGCCAGAAATGGTGCAGCGCTATCATGACCTTTTGATGCGTGAAGGTAATCGCCAAGCAACTTTAGCCCGCATGCGGGCGGGCCCTGACGTACCCACAGCCTATCAGCAAATCCCCACCATCACTGCCCCAACCTTGGTGATTTGGGGTGAAGCCGATCCCTGGATCCCGTTCGCAGACGCCAAGCGTTTTACCCAAGAGATTAAGGGGGCTAGGCTAGTCGCCTACCCAAATAT
>JBEAVQ010000013.1:0-35727 GCA_041160865.1 Pseudomonadota bacterium
CATCATCGCCGTCCTGCGAAAGCTCATCGTGCTCGCAAACGCACTACTGTCAATGCGAAAACTATGGACGCCAAATCCAGCTTGACGATAACGGATACTCAAAAGCTCACATCCGCTCAGGCGCTTCGATCCCTAATAAATCGAGCGCGATCAGCAATTGGGTCAAAGTCGCTTTGGCTAAGGTCAAGCGCGACGCACGCAAATCGGCTTCTGCGGCATTCATGATCGGGCAAGCGGCGTAAAAGGCTGAAAACGCTCCCGCCAAGCTATAGGCATGGTCGGCCAGAATATGAGGTGCGCGTTTGTCATAGGCACCACGAAGCGCATGCTCAAACCCATCAAGGACCAAAATCAAATCCCGCTCTGGGCTTTCAAGCTTGACCACAGGGCCCGCGGCAAAGCCCGCTTCATCGGCCTTGCGCAGAATGGATTTGATCCGGACAGAGGCATAGAGCAGGTAAGGACCTGTCTTACCCTCAAAGCTTAAAAACCGATCAAGGTCGAAAATATAGGAGGTACCGCGAAAATTCTGTAAGTCCGCGAACTTCAGGGCAGCAATGCCAACCTTGTGCGCAATGTCGGCACGTTCGTCTTGCGGCCAATCTTGGCCAACGCCTGCCTCATCAATCTTAGCTTGTGCTTTTTCCTGCACTTGGGTGATGAGGTCATGTAACTTTAAGACGCCGCCTTCGCGGGTTTTGAAGGGTTTGCCGTCTTGGCCATTCATCGTGCCGAAGCCGATGTGGTCGAGACCTTCCCGCGACATGTAACCAGCCTTGTCTGCCGCACGAAACACGGTTTCGAAATGATCGGCTTGGCGTTGATCCACGCAATAAATGATCAAGTCAGTTTGAAAGCGCTTTACCCGGTCGACAATGGTCGCAAGATCGGTGGTGCCATACATGGCTGAACCTTCAGACGATACCACCAGCAGAGGCGCAACATTCGGCCCCTCGCTGCCATCTTTCTTAGGCACCATCTTGTCATGCACGAACACAACCCGCGCGCCTTGATCGTCTTGCAACAGACCTTTGGCTTCCAAGTCCGTGATCATATCTGGGATCAACGGATCGGCATCGCTTTCGCCAAGCCACAGATCAAAGGTCACGCCAAGGGCAGCAAATTCGCGCTCTAGCGCGCCGCGCGAGACGGCCACAAAATGCTGCCACAGCGCCCGATAGCCGGGCCGACCGGCCTGCAATTCTGCTGTGGCTTTGCGGGCACGGTCACGCGCTTCAACATCGGTTTTGGCCAAGGCAGCGGCGGCTGGATAGATGCGCTCTAGATCGGCCAATTGCACCGGGCTGGCGTCTGGATAAGGTCCTGAGAAATCCGCATCGAAATAAGGCAGGTCGGGCAGTTCTTGCGCCAAGCTGGCAATCAACAGGCCCATCTGAAAGCCCCAATCGCCAAAATGGGCATCGCCCCAGACCTGATCGCCCCGAAAGCGATAAAGGCGCTTGATGCTGTCGCCAATGATGGTCGCCCGCAAATGGCCGACATGCATGGACTTGGCCACATTAGGGCCAGCATAATCCACAATTACCCGACGCGACACCTCAACCAGCTGCGCCCCGGCACGGGCGTCTTGTGCGATTACTTCTGCTTGGCGGATCAGAGCATCATCGGACAAGGTGATGTTCAAGAACCCAGGCCCTGCCACTTCCACGCGCGCAATGTCTGGATCTTTCGCCAGCCCGCCTGCGATGGCGGTTGCGACCTCACGCGGGTTCTTACCGACTTGTTTAGCCCCGGCCATCGCGCCATTGCACTGAAAATGGCCGAACTCGGCCTTTTGGGCTCGCACAACCGTACCCAAGTCCGAGCTTAAGCCGAGGTCAGCAAAGGCATCACCCAACTTGTAGGCTAATTGAAACGCAAAATGGGTCATGAACAGGGACCTTTAGCGTGGGACGCCAGCATCCACACGGAAGCGCTTGCCATTGCGGTTGAAGTCTAATTGCTCAGGCGTCAATTCAAAGCCGACCAGCACTTCAAAGTTCGCCCCGGCAATGTCTTTATTCGCGCGGGGAATTTCGATCGCAATGGGTAACGACTTTAGCGCGACGCGGTCAGCGCCTGCTGGCACGACTACACGCTGAGTATATACTTGACGGCTGATGACGGCGATGTCCTTGCGCGTCACCGTCACCCAATATTTCGCATCCTTATAGGCACCCTTCGCCTTAGGACCTTTGCCAAACGCCATATCCAATTCCAGATTGATGGCAATCGGATCGCTGCCGACATAGCGGCAATCGGAGTTTACGTTCAAAATCTCGCCCGTATAGCCAACATTCTCAAAACGCTCTGGGCCGTCAAGCTCTACAAAACGCTGTGCGTCATACAGCACGCGTACCGCTGGGCACGGCCCAACGTTGGCGACGCCTGAATCACTACCGAGGGCTTTCGCGACCCCGGAAAAGAAGCCGCGCTTGCGGGGTGGCCCGACGGGGGTCTCCAAAGTTTCGGCATCGCCTGCCTGTGCCTCGACCGCAGGCTTTGCCGCTTCTGCAGCTGGCGCATCGGCCTCTGACATCGGCGGCGGGGTCTTGTTGCGGCCGTCGCGATTGCCCATGAAGGGCAAGGACGAGCACGCGGCAAAAAGGATGGACGAAGTGATCACAAAGGCAATAGCTTGGGGGCGCATGTTGCATTCCACAGAAGAAGCGAAGCAGACCATCTTGGCACTGCCGCAATTATAGACCATGTCTTTAGAGGTCAGACTTGCTTCAAGCAACGCAATGCGGCGCCAACAAGGCAATGCCATCGGAGAAATCATGTCGGAAGTTACAGCCCCCACCCCTCCTTTGACGATTTTGTTGGCTGCACCGCGGGGCTTTTGCGCCGGCGTCGACCGCGCAATCCAGATTGTTGAGCGCGCGATTGAGAAATGGGGCGCGCCTGTCTATGTCCGCCACGAGATCGTCCACAACGTCCATGTTGTGGAAAGACTGAAGCATTTAGGCGCTGTTTTTGTTGAAGAATTAGAAGAGTGCCCGACCGACCGACCCGTGGTATTTTCCGCCCATGGGGTGCCCAAGTCGGTGCCAGAGGAGGCCTCACGCCGCAACATGATCTTTGTCGATGCCACCTGCCCGCTCGTCTCCAAGGTTCATGTGGAAGCGCAACGGCATTTTGATGCGGAGCGTGAGATTGTGCTGATCGGCCATGCAGGTCACCCTGAAGTCATCGGCACTATGGGCCAATTGCCTGAAGGCTCGGTGACCTTGATCCAAGACGTGTCGGAAATCGCGTGTTTTCAGCCAAAAGACCCCAAAAAACTGGCTTTCGTCACGCAAACCACGTTGTCCGTTGACGACACCGCCGAGATTGTCGGCGCGCTTCAAGCCAAATTTCCCGAAATCTCGCCGCCCCACAAAGAAGACATCTGCTACGCCACAACGAATCGTCAGGAAGCGGTCAAAGCGCTGAGCAGCAAAGCTGACCTCCTCTTGGTCATTGGCTCAAAAACCTCGTCCAACTCTATTCGGCTGGTCGAAGTGGGCCTGCGCGCCGGGGCCCAGGCCGCTTATTTGATTGATGATGCGCATGGGATCGATTGGTCTTGGTTTGACGGCATCTCTACCTTGGGCCTTACCGCCGGGGCCAGCGCGCCCGAGGATTTGGTCGAAGCGGTTATTGCCGCCTGTCAGGCCCGCTTTGTCGTCACCCTTCAAGCTGTGGAAGTGACGCGCGAAGACGTAATCTTCAAACTGCCCCGCGTAGTGGCGACCGCGCAGGATTAGGGTCGGCCAAAATTCTGCTACACCCCCCTCCCCAAACCGCCCCTCGCCCGCTAAGCATGGGGCGTGCGGTCCCGTAGCTCAGCAGGATAGAGCAATCGTTTCCTAAACGATGGGTCGGGGGTTCAAGTCCCTTCGGGACCGCCAGTTTGTGCGACTCAGTTAAAGCGCGCATTTTTGCCAGTTAAAGCGCGTCACTACTGGATGTTACGTCCGCGGTTGGCCATTCACCCATTCCTCGAACACGAAACACTTGGAATTGAGACCTCAGGTCGGCGGCTGCTTTGGCCAAATGGGGTCCAATCGAAATGTCAAAGCCTATTTTGTTATCAAGGTCGCAGCCATCGACCCAAGTTGGGGCAGCCTCCATTGCGAAGGACACTCTGACATGTGATCTTCCTATGAGATCAAACTCCAAATGTGGCTCCATAAAACCAATCTCATCGACCTCTTCGCCGTTGGCGACTTTGTGCAACCAATCCGCTAGAGCACCTACCTCTACTGTGGTGAGGCACGGTGATTCAAACCGCCATCTTAGGCCGTCGATATGACCTTCACCAAAGACAACCAACCAATTTGAATCCCATTTGTCATCTATGATTTCGGGAAACTCATAACGGACAAGCCGGAGCCGCAATGACCCATTCGTCCCTTCTAAAAGCACGTCGGGCATTTCACTCATTTTTGGGCTAACCTCAATTAGTCATGGATAAAGTTCCAGTGGTCCGGCAGCTTATAATCCAAATTAGCGACGGACTAAATGAGACACAGGTTAGAAGCAGTTCAATTGGTTGCGAACGCGCATTGCGCGAGCACTCAGCGTTGGGTAAATTCAGATCAACAACACCCCTCTAGCCTATGGCCCAAAGGTTACGCTCAACGCCGAGGGGTTACTTTTTTGAGGCCCTTCCGTCTTCGCGGAGGGGCCTCTTTCGTTGATTGTTATGCCGAGCTCGAAACGCAAAAGCCGATCACCATTATCGACGGGCATTGTTGTGCTTAGTTTCCCCGGGGGCCATTAGCTTCGATTTTGGCAAGAAAGTCCAAGACGCCGTCGCGGAGTTCAAGCCAAGCGGGTGTTTCTGCTGGCATGTGGCTGCCATTGGACAATTCCTGAAAATGCTTGGGCGATGAGACCCGGTCATAGACCTGCAGGCTCACCCGCGTCGGCGTCCATTCGTCAGCGCCAGGGTGGAGGAGAAGGAGTGGGCACGGTAGCGCCAAATCAGGCCGGGGCGGAACATATTGGTGAAGGCTCCTAAAGAAGCGGCCCTTCACCCATCGCGCACCAATCAGGGGATCGCGCTTAAACCATGTTTGTAACTCAGGGTCGCTTGTCATGGCATCGAGCGGGGTGACAAGCGCCAAAGGCATTGGCATGGCGTCCATCAGCCAGGGTGCAGTGTTCATAACTTTAAGCGAAAGTGCTCCTAGCCAAGGCCAACGGGCAGCAGATTTGAAGGTTGCCTTATCACCCATATCCAACAGGTTGGTCGCAATGACCCCGCAAAGACTTGGCTGAATTTGGGCCGCTCGAAACGCGGTCATCCCGCCTACCGACATACCCAGCAGCACCACAGGGCCCTCCGCCTCCGCCGAGAGGTCGGCGATTAGCTCAGGCCATTCGCTATAATTTTCTAACCAATTTTGCCGCGTGATAGTGATGCCATATCCAGGCAAATCCGGTGCTAGCACCTTCCAGCCATTCTCAGCCGCAACTGCACCCAGTGGGGTTAGAAGTCGCCCATGCCCTCCCGCCCCATGTACCAGAATGAGGGTTCCTTTTGGCGCAGCGGCCGGCGACAAGGTATCCAGATGGATTTGGTGTCCCCGCCACGCATACCAGCTTTCTTCAGGCTCAATTCCAATGACATGGCCAAAGCGGTTCGCCATCAGCGCTTTGAACTTAGTCCAGCTCGCGCTGTCCTCATATTTAGGCCAATGGAGTTTAGTCTTGGGCATTGGACGTCTTTACAAGCTAGACTAGAAATGGGTCACGCCTTCTTAGGCCAATGGCGCGGACAAACAAGACCGTTGTCACCGCGCGAATTTCCACTCTTTAGCTGATTTTTGTAGGGAAAAGACGCTCTTTAACTGTTTTTCAGGACGCACTTTAAGTTTGATGGTCGCCAAACCCTATAAAACATGGGATGTACAAAGTCCCAGCCTAGGTGGCGCGCAGTAGTTTGTGCGACTCATTTTTGACACGGGTGTCTTTAGAGACCGATCACGCTGAACTCTGGGCCACCGTTCCATACGAGCATCCAGGATGCGCCTGGTCTCACATTCTGCACGGCACCAGGATCAAAGGCAACAAAGCATCGCCCATTCTTGCGCCGGACGGATGGATAAATAAGGCCTCGATGGCCAGCGCGCCTAAGATCGGCTGCCAAAGCTTGGCCCGCTGGATAGCCCCGGTCTGGATCAGCATCCAGCGCAGGGTTCGTCGGATCGGCGCAGAGGTCTGGAAAGTCGCCGATGAAATCCGCAAGCAATTCGATGTATTGCACCTTAAACTCGAACCGACCAATAAACCCAAGCTCGCGCGCGCGATGAAAGCCGACCTCCGCGACCGAGGTCAAGGCATCCCAAGCGCAATACCAGCCGCCGCGCTCGCCACCGTTAAATCGATTGCCGCCTGCACGTGTATAGGTGAAAGCTGCGTTCACATGGCTTTGACCATAGAGCTTCAAATCCTGCGAGCGCCGCGCAAAAGCCAATTCGCGGCGATCCAGCGCTGGACTCCCCTCCCGCTCCGCAATCAATCTTGCACTCGTCTCCCCCTCAAGCTCAGCGAGAATTTCAGCCTCGTCATCGGTGTCGACCAAACCTCGCAGGATCGGCGGCTTGTGATGCGCCGCAGGAATCAGGCGAACGAGAGCCCGATCGTTGACAGAGTTTATTCTCAAAGCCCTCCCCTCAGGGCGTCAACATAGGCACGGACCCGAAGTATTTTTGGCAGCCCACCGCTGATCATGGAATCAATTGGACGGATACCGTCGAATTCCGGCCCTCGATTGGGGAGTTTCACCCACTCGCGAGAGAGCGCTTCATCGAAGTAAATCTCAAGGGACTTATAAAGTCCGACAAGGGCGCTGAGCCTTAGCATCTGATCTCGTGATAATTCACCCGCATAGCTGGGAGACTTGGCGCGCTTCCACGTCGACTCTGACATGTCCGCCAACGCAGCCGCTTCGCTCAGCGTTAGAGACCAAGCTTGCGCTATGCGTGCATAAGCCTTCAATCCGACTGCTTGAACCTCAACCGATTGGCGTGCTTTAACCAGAGTGGACATCTCAAGGGCTCCAAAACACACCTGATATAAGACCATATGACCTAAAATACAAGATCAAAAGAACTACGTTATGTCTATTTTGGTTTTGGTATGGTTAGCTTAGTATGGCACTTGCTAACTGTCTCATCGGCCATGCACCTCTTCTGGCGCGCACAACCTTGAACACTCGATACCAACCAATCATGGGCCAAAACCAAATGCCCGACGTACGAGCCTGCAACGTCCATGAGAGCTTCTTCCAAGCCGTGTCGCCGGACGCGAGACTTCGACTTGAAGCCATTCAGGCACTCGTCGAACTGCGGGTGATGGGTGCAGAGCGCTGCATTAGCTATGGGATGCCGGCATTTCGATTGGGCACGGTTTTCTTCTATTTTGCTGCCTTCAAGAAGCACATCGGGGTCTATCCACCCATCAAAGAACCTCGGGCTGTGGTCGAAGAACTTGCTGCTTATCAAGGACCAAAGGGCAATTTGAGCTTTCCACACAGCGAGCCCCTGCCACTTGAACTTATCGGCCAGGTCGCTGAAGCTCTCGCCAACCAATATGGTCGAACCGGTTGAGAGATTTTACGCTGCGCCATTTGTTTGCAGCGGCGCAGCGCTTTTGTTGGTTGGTTTAGCTTAGTTGTGCATGTGCTGTGGCAGTGCTTCGACCTGCGCTTTCGTCCAGGTCGTTGTCGCATGAACATGGCCATGCTCGTCACGCATGAAATCCAATTTATTGATTTTCAGTGAGACGGGCTTAGTTCCCAATCCCAAGAAGCCGCCGACATCGACGATGACGTCGCCGGTCATGCCCATGCCATGCACATGAGAGACTTTTCCGATCTTAGCGTCGTCCGCCCCATAGACGGTCGCATCATCGAGGGTCGCGGCGTTGAGTTCGCTTTCGGTTAGGCGAATGTGTTTACTATGGTCCATAACAGAATTTCCTTGCAATGATTGGTGAGCAGGCTAGCTCAAATCAATAACGCGTGGGCAGGTTGGCTGTTCCGTGGCGAAAGCGGTCCAGCCCGCGTTGACACCTTGAGAGCGTTCACTAAGCTGTGTTGGCTCAAGGAGGCCAAAAATGGCACTGTTTCCACCCAGTACAAATGACGATTATCGCGGCGCGAAGATTTCTGCTTGGTTTTTGATGTTAGTGGCGGTGACAGAACTTATACCGGGACTCATCCATTATTTCCTGCCGGATGGCGGTGCCGGGGTGATTGGTGGTGTAGACCTTTCGGTTCGCGGCGAGACCATCATTGCCGTCTTTGCGTGGTTTGGAGCGATCCAAATTCCCTTTGCGCTGCTTCTGTTCGTGATTGGGCTACGCTATCGCACTTTGGTACCCTTGGCGCTTTTGGCGGTCATTACGATGCGGGCTTTGGCGGCGATTGACGGCTGGTTCCTGAAGGGCTCGCACACGGGTCATCACCCGCCGGAGCATTATGCTGGCCCGCTGACGGTAATGCTGGGGCTGATCTTCTTGTTTCTGGCAGTGCGGGAGCGGCCAGCGCGGGTGGCGGGGTAGGCCTTGTCACGATGATGTGAAAAGCCGCCAGCGCGGCGGAAAGGCAGACGCAGAGCCAAGCACATGTGCTAGGTTCACACTGGGCAGCTTGTTCGCCCACGCAAATCTGTTCCGAGTTGGCTTCTGACATGACCCCTTCCTTGCGTGCCTATGCGCCACATGCGCTGCTTCTATGTCTTCTCTCCTTACCAGCATGTGCAACCAAACCGCCAACGCAAACGGGTTTTCTGTCCAATCAAGCCGGTATGGAGACAGTCTCTGGAACGGTGCGGGCACAGATTGAACGCCAGCGTGATCTGGACGCTTTGCAGACGGTACGGAAGCTAGCGCTCTTGCCAGCGAAGCTACAGGAAGGCGGCGATATTCCGGACACCATCACGCTTGAGTCCCGCCTTTTGGTTCTGGGAGAATTGGATCGACAGCTTTGCTTCCGACTATCGCGCCGCTTTGAGCTGGTCGGACCCGAAGATCCTGCGGCCGCGCGGGTGCAGGCGGTCATCACGCGCTTACAAGAAACAAACGCGACAGCTTCAGCGGCCTCAGCAGCCGTTAGCAAGCTTCTACCTGGTGGCTCGGTGCGCTTGCCTGTCGGTCGAGGCGGCCTCAGCATCGAGGCACGGCTTGATACAGCCGATGGGCGTCAAGCCGCCGCCATGGCATGGTCGCGCGGGGCTGGCGTCGTGATGGATAACGGGTCACTCTCACAAGTTGGTGACGCCCATCGCTTTACCTCTAACTTTGCCGAGGATTTTTCCGACTTTCTCGTAGAAGCAGAAACCCCTCAGCGTACCCTCCCCGACCAAGACCCCTGCCAGAAGTATGGTCCCCGCCTAGATTTGGGCCGACTAGCGGCAGGCCGGGTCATCGGTTTGCACGTGCCACGCCCAAATAACCCAGAAACACAAAAAAACTAAAGATCAACAACAGCGACATTATTTCAATCTTTTCCAGAATCAGCGGAAAAATTGGTCCCAAAGCTAACTGAAAATAAAGCTCCAATGTCTAAACTCTTGCCAGTTAGGGAGAGTAACGACGTGCACCAATCCCATTTAGAGCTTATAAAACGGCTGCGCGATGATCTTCCAAGCCGTGTCTTAGCGGCAATCGGGTTCACCGGTCTCTTACTGTGGGGCATTGATGGCGTCGCCGCGATTATCTGGTTTGCAGGCTTTGCCTTTAATGAGGGGCTAGAGATTTTTATCGGCATGAAATCGAGCAAGGCTCCTCAAGAAGGGGCGCTTAGCCGCAAGCTTTTTTGCGCTAATATGGTGTTCGGCTCATGCATTTGGGTCGCCGGTGCGCTTGCCCTCGTCAAGACAGGCGAGATCGGCCCATTGATCATTGGCTTAGCCATCTTGCTCGGGGCCTTGACGCATGTGACTTCAACCAGCCTCAGCTACCCCCCCGCTTTCTTGTCGGCTTCTTTGCCGCTTGTAATGGGGATTATCTCCGTACCGGCGATCATGATCGTCAGCCATGCTTATCCCGACGCAGCAATATTCCAAGCCAGCGTAGCGATGATATTTCTGCTGACGTATAATTTGAGCGCCGCCTATCAAAGCTGGCAACGCGAGACCAAACTCGCCAAAACGCTTGAACAGGTCAGTCTTGCAAGTGACGCCAAGTCGCAATTCCTAGCGATCATGAGCCACGAAATCCGCACGCCGCTGAACGGCATCGTTGGTCTGGCAGAAGTGTTGAACACTACAAAGCTGAACCCTTCCCAGCGGGAGATGGTCAATCTGGTGCGGACTTCGGGGGAAACCCTGGAGCGCTTGGTTTCTGATGTGCTCGATAGCGCCAAGATCGAAGCAGATAAATTGGAGCTCTGCCTCGCACCATTTGACTTGCGCGAGACCATTGAGACCGCGGCCCACACGTTCTGGACACGAGCGGAAGAGAAGGCCGTAGCATTCAATCTGGAAATCCACCCCAAGGCTGAAGGCCGTTACCTGGGCGATGCCGTGCGCATCCGGCAGATCATTTCCAATCTAACCTCTAATGCTGTCAAATTCACTGATAAAGGCCAGATCGATATTCAAGTCGACGCCCTTAAGATTAACAGTGAGACTGTTGAGCTCCGCATTCAAGTGTCGGATACGGGCATCGGTTTTGACCCAAAGGCAAGCCAGCATTTGTTTAACCGCTTTGAACAAGCCGATAACAGCATCAGCCGCCGCTTTGGCGGGACAGGCCTCGGACTCTCAATCTGCAAAAGCTTGTGCGAATTGATGGATGGCAGCATTTCTGCCACCTCTCAATTGGACTCTGGCAGTCGCTTTGAGGTGCGGATTCAGCTGAAATATGCGGACACGCTAAAAGCAAATCCACGCTTGCCCGCCAGCGCGATGTTTGACGACTCCTCGCTTGCGAGCGACGCCTCCGCAGGGTCCACAGGGCTGCGCGTGCTTGTGGCGGAAGACAATCCAATCAACCAAAAAGTTATCACCTTCATGTTGGAGCCCATGGGCATGACACCCTTGATGGCCGCCAATGGTCGCGAGGCGCTGGCCCTTTACAAGATCGACAGCTTTGATCTTATTTTGATGGATATGATGATGCCCGAAATGGATGGCCTGGCCACCACCCAAGCCATTCGCGCGTGGGAAAAGGAAAACAACCTACCCCGCACGCCCATCGCCATGCTCAGCGCCAATGCCATGAGTGAGCATGTGAAAGCCGCCCTTGCAGCTGGCTGCGATGCCCATATCGCCAAACCCGTGACACCCGCTTCCCTCGTCACCGGCATGACTGAGGCCCTGTTTATGGAACGCGATGAAAACGGCGAGCCCGATGCAGACATTGAGAGCCGCTTGATCGGCTAATAGGTAAGCGGTGGGTCGTGATAGACCGAAAGGCTCTCGAGATTGGGGGCCAGTTTCGGCTCACAGAAGCCTAGGTCTCTGAAGACTTCGTCGCGCAGGACTTCAAAAGCTTTCTGTTCCCTTATGGTCTCCTCGAACATGGAAGCCGGGCCGTCAACAAGCGCATCGATTCCACTCATTTTGCTACCCAAAACCCGGTTCTGGCGATCATAGGCAATTAGTTTAAGACGACTGCCTTCTTCAATGATCTCAACCCTCTGACCCGACTTCAACGGCCAGGTCACCCAGTTTGGTCCGGCCGCATCCGTTGAGAACATGATTACCAAATCCCCACCTTGAAGTTCAAATCCCCAAGAATGAGCATTGCCGCGATGCCAATGGCCTTTAAGAACACCCTTTTTCAAAGGCGTATTCATCGCAACATTCAAAACACTTTTGGGCAATTGCGGATTGATCTGAACCAGCGTGCCACCACCTTGAACTTTGACACCCAAAATCTCTTCATGCCAGACACGTAAATGCTCCGCGTTTGACCAAGCTTGTAGGAAAGTGCCCGTGCGGCGCGCCCAAGTGGCACCGGGTACAGGTAGAGCGTCAGCGCATTCGGCAAGGCTGCCCACCGCGCCTTCGCGCAGGGCTTGGCGGTTCATATTTTCAAACAGCCGCCAAGGCTCTTTTTGTACGCCAAAGCGCAACAGAATGGTCATGGCGACGCCATTCAGCCACGGCCAGACAGTGCCATTATGGTAGGCGGCATCCTTATGATAATAATGCCAATGCTCGTGATAGGGATGAAACTCGGGATCATCTTGGCTCAAGGTCGCCACACCCCAAGGATAGACAAGACCCTTCCAAAGGTCGCGCGCCCAGAGCATCTTCTGCTTCTGCAAAGGAACCTCTTCCTTTTGAATGCTTAGGCTGGTCCGCCCTAATGTATCTAGGGCAAAGAAAGCATTGGGTCGAACCGCCAAATCTGGGCTGCCATCGGGTTTCAAATGGTCAATCAGCCTTCCAGTCGCCTTGTCGACAAAATGGTCTTTTAAGCTCTGGGCCATTATCTTTTTTGCAGTGATCGCGCGCCGACCAACTATGAGGCCCACGTTCATGAACATCAGGCCGATTGCCGCCTCCAGCGCTTCAATCCACAAAGCCTGAATATCGATCGCCCGATTGCCGCGGGGCGAGAACGCCCACACGCCTTTTTCCTTGGCATCCATCCAGGTGTCGGCATCGCCATGGGTGACAAGGCCACTTTCGTCGAGATCATAGGCCAGTAAGCCTTCAATCGCGCGCTTCACAGTCGGCGAAAGCTCTTTGGCCAAAGAGAGATCGCCCGTGCGATGGACGAGATCCGCCAACGTAATAATAAACCTCGGGGTGCCGTCAGCCGTATTATACTGCACGCCATCGGGCCGCGCTCGATTTGGAATACGGCCATAGGTGTTGGACTTGGGGTCGGTATCTTGCAACGCGGCAAAGCTGCGAAACACATCGGCGGCCACATCATATTGGCCGGTGACAAACAAGGTTCCGGTGATGGAGAGAAAGGTATCTCGCCCCCAATAATCATTGAACCACGGCAGGCCCGCATAAATGCCGGTGCCCATCTGCTTCATCACCAATTGATCGGCCGTCAGTCGCATCCATAGTAGGGCTTTGGTGCGGTCTGGGTCGCCAGCATCTAGGGCTCTAGAGCCTGAGACGAGTACCTCCATCCGGGCAATTCGCGCGCGGGTCAGGCTTTGATGATTGCGGCGCAACTGGCTCAATAGCCGACGTACTTCGGCCTTGGTTGCGCCGAGGAGGATGAAAAAGCCTTGCCCACCGCTTTCAATGGGGGCGAGCAAGAGCCAAGACGTGGGTGCTTCCTTCGGGCGATACCAAACCCCCTCTGCCCCAACCTCCCCTACGCTCAGCAAATCACCTGTAAACTCAAATTCGATCAGTCCCAAAGCGGCGGTCTCAACCTCCACCATCAGGGCTGTAAGTCCGTCAAACAGCCGAAGCGTTTCTTTAACCGCGCCATAATCACGGGCCACTGCATGTGGGCTGACCACCACTTTCGCGCCAGCGCGCAGAAGCGGCTTGCCGTCCAAAGACAGGCGATAATCTTGAAAAATCCGCTTAGTAGCGACGTTCCAGCCAAAGAACCAATCGTCGGGTTTGTCCTGATGCGTACGGCCATAGAAATAGGCTGAAGCCTTGTCGGTAAAGCTATATTGTCGGTTCTCCTCCGGGCTTACCGGCATCGCGAGACTGTCGAGGACAGGAAAGGATTGCGGTGCGGGTGCGGTCGCTTTCGCGCCTTTGGGCAAAACACTCAGCGCACCGGTTGTGGCAGCAGCCACCAGCAAAGAACGTCTGCGCATGAAAAATCCCCAATCCGAAATAGAGGCTGCAGCCTAATCAAGGTGTAAAACACTTGCTAGACTCTCCTATAGGCGTTAACAGCTATCGCCTTCTAAGGCCCTCCCAGCGTGCTATCCGCTTGGGAGGGCTTTTTGCGACTGGCACCCTGAAACTTAACTGAGCCCTGAACGGACGCCCTCATGCCTAAACGCACAGACCTGAAATCCATTTTGATCATCGGGGCAGGCCCCATTGTGATCGGGCAGGCCTGTGAGTTTGACTATTCGGGCGTGCAAGCCTGTAAGGCGCTGAAGGAAGAGGGCTACCGGGTCATTCTGGTCAATTCCAATCCGGCCACCATAATGACCGACCCCGATTTGGCCGACGCCACCTATGTGGAGCCGATCACGCCAGAAGTGGTTGAGCTGATCATTGCCAAAGAACGCCCCGACGCGGTTCTGCCAACCATGGGCGGACAGACGGCGCTGAATTGTGCGCTGACGCTCGAAAAGACAGGTGTTTTGGCGAAATATAATGTTGAGATGATTGGCGCGAAGGCCGAGGTCATCGAAAAGGCGGAAGACCGCCTTAAATTCCGCGATGCGATGGACAAAATCGGGCTGGAAAGCCCTAAGTCCAAAATGGCCCACACCGTTGAAGAAGCCATGCTCGCCCTGCCCTTCGTCGGTCTGCCTGCCATCATCCGCCCGAGCTTCACCTTGGGCGGCACCGGCGGCGGCATTGCTTACAATGTCGACGAATTTAAGCGCATCTGCGCCAGTGGCATCGCCGCAAGCCCTGTGGGCGAAGTGCTGGTCGAAGAAAGCGTTCTGGGCTGGAAAGAATATGAGATGGAAGTGGTTCGCGACAAAGCGGACAATTGCATCATCATTTGCTCCATCGAAAACATCGACCCAATGGGCGTCCATACAGGTGACTCGATCACCGTGGCGCCGGCGCTAACCCTGACCGACAAAGAATATCAGCGCATGCGCGATGCCTCGATTGCTGTCTTGCGTGAAATCGGGGTTGAGACGGGTGGCTCCAACGTGCAGTTTGCTGTCAATCCTGCCGATGGCCGGATGACGGTGATTGAAATGAACCCGCGCGTGTCGCGCTCGTCTGCTTTGGCGTCCAAGGCTACAGGTTTCCCCATCGCGAAGGTCGCGGCCAAACTCGCCGTCGGTTACACTTTGGATGAAATTGCCAACGACATCACAGGCGGCGCAACGCCTGCCTCGTTCGAGCCTTCGATTGACTATATCGTCACCAAAATCCCCCGCTTCGCGTTTGAGAAATACAAGGGTGCGGATACGACTTTGACCACCTCCATGAAGTCGGTGGGCGAGGCCATGGCGATTGGGCGGACGTTCCAGGAAAGCTTCCAAAAGGCCCTACGCTCGCTGGAAACGGGTCTGGATGGCTTTGATCCCTTCCTCGAGATCGGCAATGACAAAGAGGCGCTACATCAGGCCCTAACCATCCCAACGCCCACCCGCATTCTGGTGGTCGGCCAAGCCCTGCGCATGGGCATGAGCGTGGAAGAAGTCCATGCGGCCAGCAAGATTGACCCCTGGTTCTTGGATCAGTTCGCGGAATTGATCGCGACGGAAAAGAAGCTTGAAACCACCGGCCTGCCGCAAGCGACTGCGGATTGGCGCTTCGTGAAGGCGCAAGGCTTTTCCGACAAGCGCTTGGCTAAGATCGCGGGCAAGACCGAACTCGAAGTCCGCGCCGCCCGTCGTGCCGCTGGCGTCCGCCCGGCTTATAAGCGCATCGACACCTGCGCAGCTGAATTCGCGTCTCCCACGCCATACATGTACTCGACCTATGAGACGGAGTGCGAAGCAGCACCAAGTGCCGCCAAGAAGATCATCATCCTAGGCGGTGGCCCTAACCGGATTGGCCAAGGAATTGAGTTTGACTATTGCTGCTGCCATGCGGCCTTTGCCTGCGAAGAGCTGGGCATTGAGAGCATCATGGTCAATTGCAATCCAGAGACTGTCTCCACCGACTATGACACGTCTGACAGGCTCTATTTTGAGCCTTTGACGGCTGAAGACGTCCTTGAAATCATCGAAACTGAAAAGCAAAGCGGCACGCTTCTCGGTGTGATCGTGCAGTTCGGCGGTCAAACGCCATTGAAGCTGGCCCATCCACTCGAACAAGCCGGTGTTCCGATCCTTGGCACCAGTGTTGACGCGATTGACATCGCAGAAGACCGAGAGCGATTCAAAGCGCTCTTGAACGAACTGGACATGCTGCAACCCCGCAACGCAATTGCCCGCACCGAAGCAGAAGCGATTCTGGGTGCACAAGCGGTCGGCTATCCCGTTGTACTTCGTCCATCCTATGTCTTGGGCGGCCGCGGCATGGAGATCGTCTATGATCAGCAAAGCCTCGAGCGCTATGTGCGTGAGGCTGTAATCGTCTCGGGCGATAATCCTGTCTTGATCGACCAATATCTGCGCGATGCCATCGAAGTCGATGTCGATGCTTTGTCGGATGGCAAAGACGTGTTCGTCGCGGGCATCATGGAACATATCGAAGAAGCGGGCATTCACTCGGGCGATAGCGCCTGCGCACTTCCACCCTATACGTTGTCTGCAGAGATCATCGCCAAGATCGAAGCACAGACCATTGCGATGGCAAAAGGCCTTGAAGTCGTTGGCCTGATCAACATCCAATATGCCATCAAGGACGACACGATTTATGTTCTGGAGGCCAACCCACGCGCTTCTCGCACAGCACCTTTTGTAGCTAAAGCGGTTGGCATTCCGGTTGCCCGCATTGCTGCCAAGCTGCAAGCCGGCGAAAGCTTGGCCAGCTTTGGATTGAAGCAGAAGAAACTCAACCATGTCGCTGTCAAAGAAGCGGTTTTCCCATTTGCACGCTTTGCAGGTGTTGACCCGATCTTGGGCCCCGAAATGCGCTCAACCGGCGAATGCATGGGCATTGATACGGACTTTGGCCATGCGTTTTTGAAATCGCAATTAGGTGCCGGCATGCGCTTGCCGTCAGGCGGCACGGCCTTTTTATCGGTGAAAGATAGCCATAAGTCGGCACTACCTGAACTCGGTCGCAACTTTGTCCGCTTGGGTTTCAAGCTCGTGGCTACGGAGGGCTGTGCAAAGGTCCTGCGCGATGCGGGCGTGCCAGTTGAGCGCGTCAATAAGGTGATGGAAGGCCGTCCCCATATCGTCGATGCGATGATCAATGGCGACGTTCAATTGGTCGTCAATACCACGGAGGGAGCGCAATCCCTCGCCGATAGTTACTCAATCCGGCGCACTGCTTTGGTATCCAATATTTCTTATTACACAACCATTGCTGGCGCGCGCGCCGCTGCAACTGCCATCGAAGCGGCAGAAGGCGAAACCCTACAAGTCAAGCCACTGCAAGCATACGCTTGACGAAAGACGATCGAAACACCACTCTATAAGCCCCTTTTTGTGGAATCCCCCTAATGGAAAAGATCCCTATGACTGCAGAGGGCCATGCGGCGCTCGATGCAGAACTCAAACGTTTGAAGACTGACGAGCGCCCATCGGTGATTGGCGCCATCTCAGAAGCGCGCTCGCATGGCGACCTGTCTGAGAATGCGGAATATCACGCAGCCAAAGAGCGGCAATCCTATATTGAGGGTCGCATCGCTGAGCTGGAAGACAAGTTAGCACGCGCGCAAGTGATCGACGTGTCAAAATTGTCTGGCACGAACGTCAAGTTTGGTGCCACGGTGACCGTCATTGACGAAGACACCGACCACAAGGCTGCCTACAAGATCGTGGGCGAAGACGAAGCCGATGTGAAACTCGGTAAAATCTCGATCACCTCCCCCATCGCCCGTGCCATGATTGGCAAGGAAGAAGGCGATGTGGTAGAAGTGGCTGCCCCCGGCGGCTCCAAGAGCTATGAGATCGTGGCCGTCACCTGGGCTTAAGCCTCTGTGAAACCATTTGAGGCAAAATAGAACGGGCCCTTGACTAGGGGCCCGCTTTATTTGTTAGAGGCGAATATCAAACGTCGCTTCGGTCTTGGCTTTGACTTCATCCAAAGTCACATCTGTTGCCAGTTCGATCAACGACATGCCCCCTGCACGGCGATCAATCGAAAAGACCGCCAGATCGGTGATCACCAGATCGACGACCTTCAAACCGGTCAGCGGCAAATGACAGCTGTGCAGGAGCTTGGGCGCGCCGTCCTTGGCGTTGTGCTCCATCACCACCACGCAGCGACGTACGCCTGCAACCAAATCCATCGCACCACCCATACCTTTGACCATTTTGCCAGGCACCATCCAATTGGCCAAGTCACCGGTCTCTGACACTTCCATCGCACCCAAGATCGACAAATCGATATGGCCGCCACGGATCATTGCAAAGCTGTCGGACGAGGAGAAAAATGACGTCTGGGGCAATTCGGTGATCGTCTGCTTGCCTGCATTGATTAGGTCGGCATCTTCCTCGCCCTCAAACGGGAAAGGCCCCATGCCCAGCATACCATTCTCGCTCTGCAGCGTGACTGTCATGCCTTCAGGAATATGGTTGGCGACCAAAGTAGGGATGCCAATGCCAAGGTTGACATAAAAGCCATCACGCAATTCTTTGGCAGCACGTGCGGCGAGATCATCGCGGGTCCAAGGCATTATTTTTGGTCTCCAATCTTGGCATTGTCGGGTGCTTTAGGCGGGTCGGGCCTAACGGCAGAAATACGTGTTGGGAAAAGCTCTTCGAACAAAGTAATGAGCGGTACCATAGTATCCAAGCCATCCCTATAGTTGGGCTGGCAATAGCGATAGGCTAGCAAGGAACGTCCGGGCTTTTTGGCTTCCACAAAGTAGTACGGGGCGTGTAAGCAAATCCAGTCTTGACCTCCCGCTGGCAAACCAATCCGATATCCTTTTTCATCCGCCAATTGCGGAGGGAGCGCCCAAACGCCCCCTGCTTCTAAAGCGGACATGACTTGGAGTGCTTTCGATTCCTGGACGCGCTTGGTGTAGATTTTTTCAAGTTTTCCTTGGCGGTAGGTACCAAATCCGTCGGTATGGCGCAGCTCAGCGGTGCACGCACCGGCCTTGCACGTCAGTGTTAGCATCCCCGGCTTTTTGTGCCATGCGTGCCAGATCAATCGATAGGCGCGCGCGTCATCGCGAAGGGGCTGCGCGCGCATCGATTTCAGATTCTCGAGATGTGAAAAAGGCCACTGGTCCGTGTCTGCGCCACGCGCCGCAGATGCCACTGGAACGATGAGCATAAATAATGCTGCAGCGCCAATACCAAGCTTCAAAGCCGGGGCTTTGACGAGATCATCTGATGCCTTGGGCATCAGACAGCCTCCCTCTTGGTCACGGTGCGCTGTTCGATGCGCTTTTCAAAGTTGCCTTGCACCAAGCGCTTCACATAAATGCCGGGCGTATGGATGTGGTCGGGATCAAGGCTGCCGACGGGCACAATTTCTTCCACTTCGGCCACGCAGATTTTGCCAGCCGTGGCCATCATCGGGTTAAAGTTGCGCGCGGTTTTCCGGTAGATCAGATTGCCAGCCGTATCGGCCTTCCACGCTTTCACCAGCGACACATCGGCTTTGAGACCGGTCTCGAGAATATAGGTCTCGCCGTCAAAGTCCTTATGCTCTTTGCCTTCCGCGATTTTCGTGCCGACGCCAGTCTTGGTGTAGAAGCCCGGGATCCCTGCTCCACCGGCGCGAATACGCTCGGCCAGCGTGCCTTGGGGATTGAACTCGAGCTGAAGCTCACCTGAGAGATATTGGCGTTCAAACTCTTTATTCTCGCCAACATAAGACGAGATCATTTTGGCAATCTGCTTGGTCTCTAACAGCAGGCCTAAGCCAAACCCATCAACGCCAGCATTGTTGGAGATGACGCTAATCCCCTTCACGCCGCTGTCGCGCAGCGCAAGGATGAGATTTTCGGGAATGCCGCACAAGCCAAAGCCGCCGGACATCACGGTCATACCGTCGAAGGTGAGGCCTTCAAGTGCGGCTGCCGCATTGGGATAAATGGTGGTCACTGCGCTACGCCCTTCGGGTTGCTCAGCCCGTGTTTAGCAAGGCTTGAAGCTTTGTCGAGCGCTTAGCATCAGATGGGCTGGCAATTCCTGTGCAGGGACTAGAAGCTGCCCCTATTGAGCTGCCCGCTTGCGTACCGCCGTGATCGACTTGGTAAAGCCCGCAACCTTTTCAAAGACCAATTCCGCATCGGGGAAAAAGCCCGCCATGTCCTTGGCGGTCAAGAGCCGCCAGTCTGGCTGGACGTTGGAGACCCAAAATTTGCCAATGGTCTTCATCAAGCTGCGCTGTAAGGGCCGCGGCAAATAGATAATGGGCTGCGGCAGCATCGAGTGCTGTTCCAGCGGGAACTCGACATTTGGCGTCTGAACGAAATAGCCATCGGTGATCCGGCGCAATTCATCGGCAAAGCGCTGTTGGTGCAAAATTGCGGTCGCCTCAAAAGCCTTATTGTCATCCATGTCGAGCATGGTTTGCTTCGGCCCGGTCACATGTTCGATCACCGAGGAGCAAAAGACGATGTCGAACGCGCGGTCTTCAAAGGGCAAAGCTTCTTTGGAACCATCGAGCAGCATGGTCTCATAGCCATAGTCGGCCTTGGCCTGCTCGAGGTCGGGAGCCCAATGGTCAGCGATCAGGACATTCTTGTGATTGGGGGCAATGCTGTGAAAATGGCTGCCGTTACCACCGCCCAGATCAAGGATGCGATGATGCGGCTCTACGCCCATCAAAGTCAAAAACTGCTCCCCACGACGTGCACGGGCTTTGGCGGAAATGGAGCGCAAATACGACTTGATCAATGTCTCTATCCAAGAAAGCGCCCACCAAACCCTCGTTTATCCCCCGTCAGTTGACGTTAGAACGAAGCGGCACCCTGCGCATGAGTGAACTGGACCTTTAGCAAGGTCAGGTAAAAGAAGACATAACAGGCCTGATTTTGTTCTATATTGAGATTGATTTAAACAAAGCTTGGCTTGCAAATACTTAATCGAAGCCCTTGCCGCTAAAAAGAGACAAATGAATACCCATTGGGGTAATAGACTCTACCATAATACTTAGACATAAGCTTTGCGGCACAGGCTTTGCAGCAAAATCGCCGAAGCATTTGAGAGGCCTAACATGGAACGCTTGCGATCATTCAGCCGTAAATCAGGTCTGGTTTGCGCATTGGGCACGATTTTGATCGGCTCGGGTGTAGGCGTCGCTGTTGCCCAAGGCGTGTGGCAAGCCACCAAAGCCCCCACACAGACACAGATCTCGACCGGCCCGAGGGCACCCTTCCCAGTTGAGCGCTGCATCAATGTCGCCGGTGCCTTAGAGGCCCCCAATGAGGGCGACTGGGGCTATAAAATCCGTGAGCGCGACTTCAAAACCATCCGGGCAGCAGGCTTTGACACCATCCGTGTGCCGATCAAATTTTCCGCACACGCGATGGAACAAGCACCCTACACGCTCGACCCAGTCTTTATGGCTCGGATTGATGAGGTTGTAACTTGGGCCATTCGCAACGATCTGACCATCATCTTAAACCTCTGCCACTATACAGAGCTGTTCGAGAATCCCGATGTGCATGAGCGCCGCCTCGTCGCCCTCTGGGCGCAAATTGCCGCGCGCTATCAGAAGACACCAGCCAAGGTGATGTTTGAAATCATCAATGAGCCGCAAGAGGCGTTTTCAGGCCCGCGCGTCAATAAGGTGCAGGCAGAGGTTCTGAGCATCATCCGCCAAACCAACCCCACCCGCACGGTGATCTTTGCTGGGGACAATTGGGGCAACATCAACGGCATGGACAATCTGGAATTGCCCAACGACCCCTATGTTGTCGGCACCGTCCATTACTACCAGCCCTTTGAGTTTACCCATTCTGGAGCCAGCTGGATGGACAATCCCCCACCTGCGGGACGTATCTGGCCCCGCCCGGGTGAGACGGCCGAGTTGCGGAAAGACTTGGCCCAGATCGCCGCCTTCCGCGACCGGATTCAAGCCCCAGTCCTTCTGGGCGAATATGGTGTCGGTGTGGAAGTGCCCATGCGGCTTCGGGCCGACTGGACCCGCGCCATGACCAGCGCCTTTAAGGAAATCAACATGCCTACCTGCTATTTCAACTTCACCGGCGGGTTTGATACCTATGACCGTTCGGTCGAGCAGTGGCATGCACCCTTGCTTGAAGCGCTACAATTGAGGCCCAAGTGAGCGAACCCCAATCTACCCGGCAAGAGCCTAACTTTACCGGCGCTATTCCCTTCAAAGCAGACGGCGGCTACATGCCGGGCTTGGACGGTTTGCGGGCGATTTCGATCCTGATTGTGGTGATCGCCCATGTAGGCTTTGAGAATTTGATCCCGGGCGGCCTAGGCGTCACCGTTTTCTTCTTCGTATCAGGCTTTCTAATCACGCGCATTCTGGTAGCAGAACAGAACCAACATGCGGGCGCGGTCGATCTGCCGGGCTTTTATCTGCGCCGTTTCCTGCGCCTTGCTCCAGCACTTCTCGTATTTTTGCTGGGCTCTTGGCTCATGCTTTTGCCATTTGGGGTCAAGGTCGATGCCGGCCATGTCGCCGCAGCGCTCTTCTACTTCATCAATTATTATGACGTAGTGCGCGAGTGGTTTGGCTGGTCCGAGCGCACCATTCCGTGGGGGCATTTGTGGTCGCTGGCAGTTGAAGAGCATTTCTACCTGCTGTTCCCTGCAGCACTTGCTTTGTTTGGCAAGACCCATCAGGCGCGCGTGCGCCTCGTTGTCAGCAGCATTGTCGTCTGCGCCCTTTGGCGCGCCTATGCGGTGCTGGGCCTAGGCCTGCCGCATGAGCATACCTATTACACCACCGATAGCCGACTAGAGAATATCGCCTGGGGCTGTCTTTTGGCGATCCTTCTCGACGGGGCACCCCGCACACGGGCGCGTCTGGCTTGGCTGGTTGGTTGGCATTGGGTTGTCATAGCGCTGGGAGCGATTTTGGCGACCTTGGTTTATCGCGACGACGTTTTCCGTGAGACCCTGCGCTATTCGATCCAAGGTGCATCACTGTTTATCTTGGTCCTAAACCTCTATGCGCTGCGCAGCTTACGCTTCTCGATCGACCTCTTGGAGCTGAAGCCGATGCGCTGGATCGGTCGCCTCTCCTACTCCCTCTATCTTTGGCATGTCCCAATCATCTGGATCGTGCGCGAGGTTATGTTGGGCGACGCCAATAGCCTCGAGCGCCTGTCGCCCATAGGCATGGTGATCGCCGTGGCATTGAGCTTTGCGTGTGCCTGCGCCAGCTATTATGCCGTCGAACGACCACTCTTTGGCCTGCGCAAACGCTTTGGCGGCAAGCCGGTGGAGACATTAGCGACGGCTTAACTAGGCTTCAAACCGAACCTAATATTTGAACACGACCAAAGTTGGCCTGTCAGTCCTGCAGTTAGGGTCACCCAAGCCTTCGCCCGTGGCGACCCAACTGCTTGCCGCCCGTTCGGTCAGAATGGCAAAATCCTGAGACGTGCTGAAGGAAGTAGCCATGGCCTTCGTTACGCGCCCTTCTGAATCAAACGAGAGACGCACCATCACACCACCCGCTTGCCCCGCAAACATGGGTGCAATGGGATAGGCCGGTAAATTGGAATCTATGTTAGCAATTTTCACGGTATTGTTCTGAAAATCACATTTACCTTCCATTTTGCCGATGCGAACCAGCTCTGTCTCGCGGGCATTCCTCAAACCTGTTGCGACTTTCTTTTCTGCACCGACCAAATCGGCAGTAGCAATGCTCTCCCAAAGAAACAATTCATCCCAAACCATATCCCAGTCATTACCCGCTTGAGGCTTTTGGGTGCCATACGCCAAGCGGGCTTCTAGGATGAGCTTATACGCCGCCAGCCGCTCTTCCTTAGCTAAGAGGGCTTGGGTTTTGAGCCGCGCACCAAGGGCCCGCACCGCAGGAGCCTCATCAGCTTGGAGTGCTTCAAGAAGCCTCAGGCCTTGATCAGCTTGCTTCAAGGCCAAGTCCTTCTTTCGGTCGCGAATGGCATAGTCACCCAACCAAAAGGTCGCTTCGGCCCTTGTTGCAATGGGAGCATTTTTGCTTGAAGCCAAAGCACGCCGTAGAGCTTGGGCCGCGATCGCGCGGCCTTCATTGGTGGCAGTCTGATAAGTTTGGATGGCGGTCACAAGCCGAGTCGGCTCGGCTGGATTAGCTTGAACGGACGATAGCGGCGACACGAGAGCTAGGCCGATCGCAGCACTACCTAGCGCTTGCTTAAAAGCGAAATTCGTCATGAGCAACTTACCCTTCGCAAAATCCAAATCAATTGGGGCAAGTTATCACCGCAGATGACGCGGTCAATCGGTTCAACCTAGTGGGAAGGCATCTTTTTGGCGGCGGTCCAAAAAGGAAATGGCCCCAATAGATTGCTCTATTGGGGCCGGAGGAAGTGCTCCGTGTGAAGCAATGGTGCACGTCAAACGCGAGGGACGGGATGGTCTGCCGTGCGCCACGCCCCTGTTCTAGCGGGCCGTGATTGAACGCAAGCTGAACGGAATCGCGCCCTCAGTCAGATCACAAAAATTCTTCGGGCGTGAAGATATTGCGGTCCCCGTCATGCACGACTTGGCCCTTCCGGCCCACGCTTTCGCGGCCCTCTAGATCGGCCATAATGTCGGTATCGCCCTTAGGCGTATTGGCGACAAAGCGACGGCCCGCTTCATCGCGACCAATGACAATACCCATCCGCATGCCTTCGCGGGCATGGATCACGGTGTAGGTTTCAATCGTAGCCGTTCCGGCGGGTGTCTCGGTCACCTCAGGTGCCGCCATCGCATCGATTTCACCTTGATAGGAACTCTTCGATGGCCGTGCCCAAGCGCCCGTCGTTGGCTGGCTGGAGTAAATGCCAAAAGCGTGCTTGGTCAGGAACCAGCCATTGGCGTTCAAGAACCCAAACGCTTCAGGCTCTTTGCGGCAGCGATGGATCATCTCGACGATGCCGTGCATCGAATAATTATTTCCGGGTCCGCCGAAATAGGGCAAACCGCCCGTCAGGGTGAGCCCACGCGGATCATCGGTGGCGAGGCCCATTTCCTTGGCAGCAATTTCTACTGCCACGGGGAAACACGAATAGAGGTCAAAGAAAGCCATATCGGCAAGGCTCTTGCCCGCCATGGCAAAGGCTTCGCGCACGCCGACCCGCATGGCAGGGCTAGAGTGGTAATCGACGCGGTCGAGCACATTCCACTTCTCAATCGTATCGGCACAGCCATGCAGAAACACCATTTGCGCATCGGGCACGCCCAAGGCCTTTGCATGGGCGTAGCTGGCCATCAGAACAGCTGCCGACTGGTCGACTTGGATGATGGCATTGAGACGCTTGGGATAAGGATAGCCCACCATGCGGTTACTGGCGCTCGGTGTAACCAAGGCTTCAGCCGTCTGGGCTTGAGGGAACCAAGCGTACGGGTTTTGCGCCGCTACTTCGGTGAAGGGCGCAAATAGGGCCCCCATGGCGGTGGAATGCGCCTCTAAGCTGCGACCCAAGCTTTTCCGATAAGCATTCTCAAACATGGGATAGACATTGGTCGGGAACTCAAGGCCGTGTCGGGCCTCATAGGCCGTGCACCCGTCCCGCCCATCGCCAAACATGGCTGGGGCCTCGTCATCGTCAATCTGATGCGCTTTGAGCGCGTCAAATTGGCCAGCTTGAACCAGCTTCATCATGGAGCCTAAAAACTCAGCGCCCGCTAACAATACCAGCTTGTTATCCCCTTTGGCGATCCGCTCAGCAGCTTCATTCACCAAGGCTTGGGGCGTATTGCCCCCGACATGGGTATAGGTTTGCCAAGAAGGGGCTGCCCCCAGCGCCTTTGCCAGCGCCTTGGGTGGGTTTTTCGCTTTGGGAATGGGCATGCGGCTTAGATTTCCGCCTGCATCAATGGTGAAGCCAACTACCGCCAATCCATCAATTTCGGTCAAAATCTGTGGGTTTAGGCCGGAATCGGCAATCGCCGCCTCTGCCGCGCGGGCGCAGAGGCCAATGGGAGGCGGGCAAGCTTCTGGCGCGCCGCGATAGGTAAATTGGCCGCCCCCAATCAGGACAGGTGTGTTTGGATTGATCAACTTGAGCTCCCTGTATCTATTCTTGTTTGTTCACGTTGGCGATGGAGATAAGACCATTTTCCCGCCAAGTCGAGGCGCCCAAAATTTCATCAATGTGTGCCCAGACTCTAGGCAATGTGCTACTGACAGCCTATAGCGGCAGGTGCCGAGGTCGCGCCCTCACTCCGAAGGGACTATGCCCGACGCAGAACTCATGCACGGGTCCTTTTTGCCTTCCCCAAGGCGCTCGCGGCACCACACTAGCAGGCGGATTTTATGAAAAAGATCGAAGCGATTATCAAGCCTTTCAAGCTCGATGAAGTTAAGGAAGCGCTGCAAGACTTGGGTCTTCAAGGCATGACCGTGGTGGAGGCCAAGGGGTTTGGCCGTCAAAAGGGCCATACCGAACTCTATCGTGGCGCAGAATATGTCGTTGACTTCTTGCCCAAGCTGAAACTCGAAGTTGTCGTCGGCGACGATCAAGTTGACGCGGCCGTAGAGGCCATTACCAATGCCGCGCGCACCGGACGTATCGGTGATGGGAAAATCTTTGTGTCCGACATCAGTCATGTCGTACGCATTCGAACCGGGGAATCTGGGATCAACGCTGTTTAAGCGTCTACCCTCAGAAACTCTATTGACTGAACATAAAACCTAACTGGCTTTTCAGGAGAGAACCGATGTCGAAGTTTGACAAGGTCATGCAGCAGATCAAGGACGATGAAGTCCAATATGTAGATTTTCGGTTCACCGATCCGCGCGGCAAGATGCAGCACGTGACTTTCGATGTCGACATGGTTGATATCGACCTGTTGGAAGAAGGCGTCGCGTTTGACGGGTCGTCAATCTCTGGCTGGAAGGCCATCAACGATTCCGACATGATCATGTTGCCAGATCCAGACAGCGTGACCTTGGACCCATTCTATCAGCAAACCACCCTCGCCATCGTCTGCGACGTGGTCGTGCCTGGCACCTTGAAGCCTTACAACCGCTGCCCACGGGGCATCGGCAAGCGCGCTGAATCCTATCTGCAGTCGAGCGGCGTGGGTGACACCGCCTATTTCGGCCCAGAAGCCGAATTCTTCGTGTTTGACGACGTGCGCTGGAACACCGATCCCAACAACACGGGCTACAGCTTCGACTCCACCGAACTGCCTTACAACACCGGCAAGGTCTATGAAGGCGGCAACATGGGTCATCGCCCCGGTCCAAAGGGCGGCTATTTCCCAGTTGGCCCAATCGACTCCGCACAAGACCTGCGCGGCGAAATGCTGCAAGTGATGAAGGAATTGGGTCTTGAGCCTGAGAAGCATCACCACGAAGTGGCCCCTGCTCAACATGAGCTTGGCTTGAAGTTCCAAACTTTGACCAAAATGGCCGACTATATGAACCTCTACAAATATGTGATCCAGAATGTAGCGGCAGCTTACGGCAAGTCCGCAACCTTCATGCCTAAGCCTTATTTCAAGGACAATGGCAGCGGGATGCACGTGCACCAGTCGATCTGGAAAGGCGGCAAGCCTTTGTTTGCTGGCGACCAATATGCTGATCTGTCTGAGAACTGCCTGTATTACATTGGCGGCATCATTAAGCACGCCCGCGCGATCAACGCCTTCTCAAACTCCTCGACCAACTCTTACAAGCGCTTGGTCCCCGGCTATGAAGCTCCAGTCATGTTGGCCTACTCAGCCCGCAACCGCTCGGCTTCGATCCGCATTCCTTACACCACCTCGCCAAAAGCCAAGCGCTTGGAAGCCCGCTTCCCAGACCCAATTGGCAACATGTACCTGACCTTTGCAGCCCTCTTGATGGCTGGCCTAGACGGGATCGAAAATAAGATCCACCCAGGCGACCCATTCGACAAGGACCTCTACTCCTTGCCACCAGAAGAGCTGGAAGGCGTGCCAACCGTGGCAAAGTCCTTGGACGAAGCCCTCGACTCGTTGAGCGCAGACCGCGACTTCTTGAAGAAGGGCGGCGTGTTTGATGACGACATGATCGACGCCTATATCGAACTGAAGCGTGAAGAGTGTGAGCGCCTGAACATGCACCCACACCCTGTCGAGTTCGACATGTATTACAAAATGTAAGCTGATCCTCAGCTTATGCGAAAAGCCCGGCTCTGCCGGGCTTTTTTGTGCCTGCTAGAGCGTTACCAACATTCATTCAATTTTAAATGATCTCCGCTTAAGTGCCTCCAACGTTACCCTAAATCTGGGTGACGAACGGACCGCCTTCTGAAGTGAGGGTCAGCCTTTTTGTACCCGCTGACCTTCGCTTCTTTTTTGTCCTTCCCATTATTTTCGGTTTTGTAACCAGTTTCTGCCATCCTCACCTCGGTGGCCTGAGGCGCGGCTGTGTTGTCGCCCGGGACGTTTGGGAGGGAGTAGAATGAAAAAGCGCATTCTTTTTGCCTTTGCTGCGCTCGCTTTAGCGGGCTGCGCCTCCTCTTCGCCGCCTTCAAATATTGCCGATGCCTGCGCCATCCTCGACGAAAAGAGCCGCTGGGAAGACCATGTGTTTGATGCGGCACGTGACTGGCAGGTCTCTCCCGGAATCATCCTTGCCTTCATTCGCCAAGAGAGCAGCTTCCGCCGCGACGCGAGACCCAAGGACCGAAATGGTCGTTTGCTCTCCACCGCCTATGGCTATTCGCAAGCCTTAGACGGGACTTGGGCGGATTATGAAAAAGCGCGCGGGGGCGCAAAGCGCAAGAATTTCGGCGATTCAGCCGACTTTATTGGCTGGTATTTAGACCAAATTTCCCGCCGGACTGGCCTTTCAAAGACCGACGCCCGCAACCTCTATTTGGCCTATCACGAAGGACCTACAGGCTTTCAGCGCCGCACCTATAGTAATAAGGCTTGGCTTGGCGAGGTTGCGAGCCGCGTCAGCAGCCAAGCCGCGATCTATGATGGCCAACTTCGCCGCTGCGAAGCGCGTCAAATGCGCAAGCTGGCCAGCAATTAAGCCTACGTCGATTGCGCAGGCTTGCTAGGCGCGCAATTTTACATCGGTTGCCCTAAGGCGAGTACCTTCCCTCTCCCACAAATCCAGACTAGGGTTTGAGTGAAAGGCTGCCACAGAACAGCTTAAGCTTTGGGAGATGACCATGACTGACGATACGAAAGTCCTCTATGAACTCGACGGCGACGTCGCCATCATTACCTTGCACGACCCTGCCACTATGAATGCGTGCGGCTTGGATATGGCACAAGAGATGACCCGCGCCTTTGAACGCGCGGCTGGCGAAGCCCGCGCGATCGTGCTGACCGGGACGGGCAAAGGCTTTTGTTCCGGAGCCAATTTGGGCTCAACCGCCTCCAACATGAACGGCACACAAGACCCCGAGCAAATGGATGCCGGGGCGGCGCTTGAAAGCATTTATAACCCGTTGGTGACAACGATCCGCGACTTGCCGGTGCCGGTGGTAACGGCGGTCAATGGCGCTGCGGCAGGCATTGGCTGTTCGTTCGCGCTTCTGGGCGACATCATTCTGGCTTCTGAAAACGCCTACTTCTTGCAAGCCTTCCGCCGGATTGGTCTCGTTCCCGATGGTGGGTCGACCTATATGTTGGCGCGCGCTGTTGGACGTGCTCGTGCGATGGAGATGATGTTGTTGGGCGAGAAGATTTTTGCGCCTCAAGCGCTCGAATGGGGCCTGATCAACCGCGTTACATCGCAAGACACGCTGTTGGATGAAGCAAAAGCCCTCGCCCACACGTTGGCTAGCGGCCCAACCAAGACGCTTTCGATGATCCGCCAAGCCGCATGGGCAAGCTTGGACAATGACTGGAAGTCGCAATTGGCGCTAGAGCGTGACTTGCAACGTGACGCGGGCCGGACCAAGGATTTCCGCATCGGCGTGATGGCTTTCTTGTCCAAGCAAGTGGCGCAATTCACAGGCCGCTAAAGCCGCGCCCGCAGCGGGCCATCACATCAGAGGACCGCGCGTGGACGTTTTGTGGATCACCTTGCCAATCTTTGGCCTGATCGCTCTTGGCTGGGCGGGGGCAAAGGCTGGCCTATTTGACGGCAACACCGCATCGGGCCTGTCGCGCTTTGTCTTCTGGCTGGCCTTCCCGGCCCTTCTGCTCACCTCCATGGCCAAAGCGCCTGTGCCAAATGCAGCACAAAGCTCAACCCTTCTGATGTCGGTGGCGGTTTTGGTTGCGGGTCACTTGCTGGCCCGGCTGGCAGGCATGGGGCTAGGACTATCGAAAACCAGCCAAGCCGGTGTGGGGTTTGCCTCATCCAGCGGCAATACTGCTTTTCTTGGCACCGCCATTCTGGCCAGCTTGTTTGGGCCAGAAGTCTTGGCCATGGCTGCGGCCTTTGTCGCGTTAGAGAATATCCTTGTAGTTGGCCTCGGCGTGGCGGGGCTTTACCTCGCCAAGCCCGCGCCAGACGCCGCCGCCGCGCGTCGTGCCATGTTAGGCGGCTTGACCAATCCCGTCAGCATGGGGGCCTTTGTCGGCTTTCTGATCGCCTTGACGGGCCTTTACATCCCAGCCACCTTGATGCGCCCACTCGACATGCTGGGCGCCGCAGCAAGCCCTGCAGGCCTCGTCGCGCTTGGCATTGTGATGGCGACAAGCTTGGGCGCAGTCCAAAGCCATTCGGGGCGCGATATTTGCCTTGTCGTTATGGTCAAGTGCATCGCCCTGCCCTTGATGATGGCCGCAGGCATGTCAGCCATAAATGCTCCGCGTGATCTTGCCATGGCCGCTACCATCCTTGCGGCCTGCCCCAGTGCCGTGAATGTGTTCATTCAGGCCCAACAGGCAGAAGTATGGGGCGACACAGCTGCGCGTGCGGTTTTCCTGACCACCTGTGTGTCAATGGTCACACTAAGCCTTGCAGCCAGCTTGGCGGTCTAACTCGGTACCTGCATCCAGTTGGGCGGATCTAGCCTGACAGTCTGATCCCCTGCCTGCAATTCTTGACCTTCGCTTATGGCCTTTTGCGCCCGGTCAAAACGAATAAGGGCTAGCCCCTGCCCGGAACCACCCGTGCGCATGCGGCCGACTTCCCAACCGTCTGCCAGAATGGGCGTTTCAAACGCTGGAGCTTCCCCGTCAAAGCGCACCCGACATAGCTTTGTCTTGACTGTAGTGCGCCGCTTCATCCGGCTGGTCATTTCTTGGCCGACATAGCAGCCTTTATGGAAATCCACCCCGCCCATTTCATCCATCAAACCTTCAAGGATAAAGTCCTTTTCGACCAGAAGATCAGCGGCAAGGTTGGGCACGCCCAAGCTCAGCCGCGCTTGTTCATAGGCCGCAAAGGCGTCTTCCACCTCACTTGGCAATTCAACGCGGGGGGCGATGAAACGCTGTGGTAGGTCAGGGTGTCGGGGGTCAGCATAACAAATTGTGCCAGTTGGCAAGGCCTCCGCGCGCCAGACAGCGCCAACCACATTAGCCTCACTTTTATCCTCAATCGTCACCTTCGACCGCAAGCGATATAGGCTTAAGCGCTTGGCAAAGCTCGCCGGGTCAGACACATCGATCCAATAGGTCCCGGCCTCTGGGGCAAGAATGAATAGCTCAAACAAGAACTTGCCTTGCGGCGTTAACATGGCCGTATAGACACAAGCCTTAGGGCCAGCGCCTGCAACATTGTGGGTTAAAAGACCATCCAGCAAAGTCGCCGCATCAGGGCCCGACACGCAAACTAGCCCGCGCTTTGGGAAAGAAACAAAATCCGCCATGACCTACACTTAGGACTGATTGCGCTTTTGTTCAAACCCAACAGCCAAATCATCGGTAATGCGCACCAAGGCATCCACAATCCCGGGCTCTAGGCTAGCATGGCCTGCATCGCCGATGATTTCTAATTGAGCGTGCGGCAGAACCTTTTTCAACGCCCAAGCCGAGGATAAAGGCGTCAACACATCATAGCGGCCATGTGCAATCTGTATGGGAATGTTTTCCAGCACAGACGCATGATCGAGAAGCCAACTGTCGGTTTCAAAGAAGCCCTTATTGACGAAATAATGGTTCTCAATCCGGGCAAACGCCTCGACAAATCGGTCCTCTTCAAACCGACCTGGGCGAGCATCTGGGCCTTTCATCGAGAGACAATCGCCTTCCCATCTAGCCCACGCCCGCGCGGCCAGTATGCGGGTATCGCGATCGTCGCTAAACAGGCGCTTGTGGAACGCGCCGACAATATCGTCCCGCTCTTCCTCTGGGATCACGCTGACATAGCGGTCAAACGCATCTGGAAATATATTGCTGGCCCCATATTGATAGAACCAAGCAATCTCTGCTTGGCTGATCAAGAAGATACCGCGCAGCGTTAAGCTCAATACACGGTCAGGGTGCTTGATCGCATAGGCCAGTGCCAATGTTGAGCCCCAAGAGCCGCCAAAAACCGCCCAAGCCTTAATCCCCAAATGCTCGCGCAACTTTTCTATATCGGCAACAAGGTCCCACGTCGTGTTTTCAAGGGTTTCAGCGTGCGGGGTGGAATTGCCACAGCCGCGTTGGTCAAACCCGATGATCCGCCATTTCTTTGGATGAAAGAAGCGCCGCATATCCGGGCTCATGCCGCCACCCGGGCCACCATGCAGACAGATAACAGGGATGCCCGTAGGTGTGCCAGCTTCCTCAAAATAGAGGGTATGCAGGTCACTGACAGGCAGGTGGCCTGTCTGGAAGGGCTCAATCTGGGGATAGAGCGCGCGGCGGATAGAAGCGGAATCGGGCATAAATTTCCTTCGTGTACGCACGAGACTTATAGCGGGCCGCACACGCGTTCAAGATGGGTAACAGCGTGGCGTTCAAGCTGTGCGTTGGCTGCCAAATCGCTTGTGCATCCAGTCGGCTATAGCCGTGTTTGTCTCGTCTGGCTTTTCCTGCTGTGTCCAATGCCCGCAGCCTTGGATCAGCACCCGGTCGAGGTCTGGCACGTATTTTTCCATCCCATCGGCGGCTGAAGGCGGCAAAACTACATCATTTTCCGCCATAATCATCAAGCTGGGCTGGGCGACAAGATCAGGAATATCGGCGCTATCGAGCCAATTGCGGGTGAAGTTACGATACCAATTGATGCCACCGCGAAAGCCAGTTCGGCTAAACGTATCGACATAGACCTGATGCTCTGCCGCGCTCAGCAAAGGATGGGTGGCCTTGGACTTGTCAAAGCTTTGCAAGGCCAGCTGAAAGGCATGATTGCGCTTGCCTTCAGGGCGCGCATCAAACTCCAATGGCGTCACAGATGAGCGGCGCATGTAGAAGCGGAAGGTCTTGTCGATATCCTCTTCCAAAATCGCTTCCATCGCACCGCGCTTTTGAAAGAAGATGATGTAATGATCAGGGCCAAAGCGCTGCTCATAAAGCGCAATGGGGTCAATCGGCGGGCGTTTGGTATAAGGTGTATTAACGCCGATCACGCCTGCAACCCGGTCAGGCCTGCGCGTCGCCATAGCCCAGACGATCAGCCCACCCCAATCATGCCCACAAAAGACGGCCTTCTCAATGCCCTTGGCATCCAGAAGGGCTGCAAGGTCGCCGGTCAGCGTATCGAGATCATAGGCCTCAATCGCGTCAGGTACCGATGTCAGGCCATAACCGCGTAAGTCCGGTGCGATGGCGCGAATACCCGCTTGGGGAAGGCCAACCAATTGATGCCGCCAAGAAAACGCAAGCTCTGGATAGCCATGGCACAACACAACTGGCGGCATGTCTGATGGCGTCTGTGTGTCCCAAACCGCCATCTCAATGCCATTGATCGGCAGCATTTCAGGCGCGGCCAAGCCAAATTGAGACCAATCAATCTGGTTCATCGACATGTTCCTTTCGACTAAAACAGGCCCAAGCAAGCAGGAGCCAGCCGCTGAGCAAGCTAAGGCCCCCCAAGGGCGCTGCCATCGCTACGAGACGCGGAGCCCCCAGTGCTAGGGCGTAAAGAGAACCTGCAAACAAGAGTATCCCGATACTGAAGAGTGGGACTGCAAAGCGCGCTTTGGTGTAGCCTTTGGTCCCTAACCAGACGCAGACAAAAAGCGCCAAGGTGTGGGCCATGTGCTGGCTACTGCCTGTCTCGACCCAGGCCTTCGCCCGCGGGCTCGTCAGACCATGCGCACCAAACGCCCCAATGGCCACAGCCACAAAGCCAGAAAGACAAATCAGGCCCAGAAGTTGGTTTTGCTTCATGAGGTCACCGCTTTAGATGGGATGGCATAAGTGATCACGGCGTGGGCGACCAGTTCCGTCTCGCCGTCGGAGTGGATACCCGCTTCCATCACGGCCATGGTCTTGCCCAGTTTCATCATGCGAACCTCAGCAATCAGGTCTTTTGGTTTCGGCTTGCGCATGAATTGGATCGACAAATTAGTAGTGACCGCGAGTGGTTGGAACCCAATGGCCGACAGCACCAAGGCGTAGGCAGCCGTATCGGCGAGCGCCATCATGGTTGGACCCGACAAGGTGCCACCCGGCCTGATCTGGCTGGGATTATAGGTGACGCGACACCGCGCGCTCTGGCCATCGGCAGCTTCCACAAAGGGCGGCGTGCCGCCTGTGAAAGCTTGCACCAAGAATTGATTGATTTCGTCAGGGATCATGGGCGCACGCTAAACTGCGGGCCTAATCAGGTCCAGCCTCTTCACCCAGCACATACCCGCGCAGAGCTCCAGCGGGAGGACATGCAATCCCTCCACAGAGAAAAAAGCACCGGGTGCTGTAATTTTTTGTCGTCCTAACGTCTCGTTTACCAACGCGATTCACACTGAGCATAGAAATTAGGAGACGCTTGTGGCGCGTGCAGAAGAAAAACAATTAATTGAATCTGAAAGCCAAATGGCACAACGGCGCGCACAACGCGCCTCTTGGGCCTTGCTTCAGAGCGTGCATACGACGTTAGACCTGTCTTGCGCCCATGTGATCGAAGTTATGGCGGCTGATGCTGGTGCTCATGTCGCTCTTTTAGCCCGCCAATTCCCCGGCGTGCATTTTGAGCTGAGCCATGAAGCGACACGGTGTGAGGAGTCTGTTCGGATTCTTTGGGCACCCGATGGCGTGTCTATGGCTTTGTCGACAGAGCAATTGGCCAGCTATGACGCGGTCATTGTAACCCATGCGCCTGAGGACTTGCAGGCCACATTCCAGACCTTTGCTAGCTTTGCGCGTGTGGCTGGCGTGCGTGACTTTGCAGGCGGTCAGGCTTTAGCCATCTTTGGCAAAGGCCTTGCGCGCGATCTGTTCCGCGCCAAGGTACGCGATATCGCGGCTTAAGCGGATCACGTTCAGACCGCTTCACCTGCCGCCACGCCGCTCGACCAAGCCCATTGGAAGTTATAGCCACCAAGCCAGCCCGTGACATCTACCGCTTCGCCGACAAAATAGAGGCCGGGGACGGTTTTGACTTCCATCGTCTTTTGATTGAGCACCGCCGTGTCGACGCCGCCCTTAGTTACCTCCGCTTTGGCATAACCTTCATCGCCGACCGGCGTTAGATCCCAGTGGTGTAAGATTTCAGAGAGGTCGCGTAACTGAGCGTCTTTTAAATCCGCCATCGGGCGATCTAAGCCGGCCTTATCTGCCAAGGCATGCGCCAATCGCTGGGGTAGACGCTCTGACAAGATGGTGGCCGCTTGCGCGCGCGGGCGGGCGGTCTTGGCCTCAATCAGCCATTGACCGGCCTTCACATCGGGCAAGAGATCTAGATAAATGCTCTCGCCTTTTGTCCAATAAGAGCTGATCTGCAGGATGGCGGGGCCAGATAGGCCACGATGAGTGAAGACCATGCCTTCGCGAAACGCCGTTTTGCCTTGCGCAGCGATGCCTTCCAGCGAGACACCAGCGAGAGGCCGCATCAGCTCAATGTCCTTAATGCCAAACACCAAAGGCACGAGCGCTGGCTTGGGCTCAATCATCGCCACTTGGAA
>JBEAVQ010000013.1:35741-36488 GCA_041160865.1 Pseudomonadota bacterium
AGTTTCGGGATCGAGAGACCACCTGTTGCGATAATCAGGCTGGGCGCTGTGGCGCGGCCCACTTGGGTTTGGACGACATAGCTCTCGCCCACACGCGCGACATCTTGAATGTGCACGTCGGTCGCAATCGTGGCGCCGCCCTTGGTGCATTCAGCCAACAACATATCGACGATGAGGCGCGCAGCCCCTGCCCCTTCGCAAAACAATTGCCCCAAGGTCTTTTCATAGAATGGGATGTGATAGGCTTGTACCAGCTCGATGAAATCATGCTGGGTGTAGCGGGCAAGGGCTGAGCGGGCGAAGTGGGGATTGGCCGAGATAAATCGCTCTGGCTTGATCTCCATATTGGTAAAGTTACACCGTCCACCTCCCGAAATCAGGATTTTAGCGCCCACCGTATCGGTATGCTCCAGCAACAAAACCTTACGGCCACGTTGCCCTGCGCGCGCAGCCGCCCGGCATAGCCCATGACCCGCAGACGGCGGGCGAGGGTAAAGCCGCGCCCGTCCGAGAAGGCCGGGAAGGTGATGCGGATCATGGCAATCTCTGCCAGCCGGTTGGACAGCCGCGCCGGATCATCGGTATTCACCAGATCGATGCCCCGGGCCTCGGAGGCCGCGATCTCGGCCAGCGGCACAAAGCCGCCCTGCCAGTCCTCGGCGGCAAAGCCGGAGTCGGTGACGATGACGGGCGGGGTCATGTGGCGGGTCCTTGCGCAAGGGGGCCGCGCACCGCGCGACCGTCGAT
>JBEAVQ010000168.1:0-3523 GCA_041160865.1 Pseudomonadota bacterium
TACCCATCCCCAACCAGTGTCGCCGCTGCACCAACAACGCCCTCTCGTCAGAGATGGGCTTAGGTTATACCGGGCTTTGGTGGGAGGGGGATAAGTTTTGTTTTGTCCCTGTTCGTAGCCCCCTTCACCGGCTTCGCCGGCATCGGCGTATACGCCGTTGTGGCCGCGAAGGGACTGAAGGAGTCTTTGCGCAAAGTCGAGTTTCTCGGTGCGAGGAATGCTTCGCAACGCGCGCTTCGACAAGGGGGGTGGGTGGCTGCGAAGCCCAAAAAAGGCCCCCGCCAGCTTGTGGAAGGGGCCTCTGCGCTTTCGCTATTTTCGCTTCGGCTTAGGCGGTGGCGGAACCAAACCGTCAACCGATATAGCAATCGCTTCACTTTTGCGGTTTGCAGGCACCCCAAGGACCAGAGAAGCAAGTTCTAATCCCGTGGAAGGCTCTCTGGTTGCGCCCAGAATTACCGCATTTGCGCCGACCTTAGCCGCGCGTTCCTGCATCGACTTATGAAAGGCTGCCATGTCGGTCAGAGTCGAGTCACCAGTAGAAGTCAGAATTGCGACTTCCTTGTAGGACTTACCTACCTGATCTGCAGTTCGGTAGATTGCGATTTGCTCTGGCTCTAGCATCACACCGACTGGCATTGTTGAGCCATTTAAGAGTGTGGCATTCGTCGTGACGCAACCCGAAAGTAACATCAAGGCCAGGCTACAGGCGGCGAAAGTTCTGATTTTCATTTACAGTTTCCTTATAAAAAGGACGTCCCAAAGCCATGAGATATTGTGACATTCAAAATGTCAATATGCCTTTTTGGCGCCATGTCATTTTTCTGTGGGACTGGCCCAGCATTAGCCGGTGTCAGGTCATTCCAACGGCTAGCGATGGTCGCGCTATTGGTAAATGCTCCGGGGCGGGTGTTGTGGGTTCTGGTCCACTAGTGTTTGGGTTTCGCGGTTGCCCAACCCAAACTCCATTAGCGCTTTGGGGCCAAACCAACACTGAACTCACGCAGGATATCAAGATATTCTTCGATACTGATTTCGCCGTTTTCAGCCGCGCGAAATCGGTACACCCAACACGAACCAATATGGGACACCATCCCCATCATATGCCCAAAATGAACAAAGAGCATCGGCGCATCTAACAAGAATTTCCGGAAGGCGGCGGTAAGGCCCCGCTGGACGAGGTCACGGAACTCATCAACGTAAAGTGCCAACACGCGCGAGCAATTCATGGCGGTCGCGCGTATATCATCACGAATAGTCTTTTTAGGTCCGCCGCCAGTTCCTTACTGACCCGGTTTGGCCGGCCTTTAGTACTGATCGAATCCATCTCGGGCCCGATCTTTTTGAGCGCCACCATGTTCTCGCTGAATTGCCACTTGCAAAAGACAAAGCCCTTCCACCTCAATCTACAACCCGATTTCTGTGCCATAGGTGCTGACGAGGGACGTTTAGGGTGTTATGCAACATTGTCAGCAATTCAGGCAGGATAGGCGACTGGATGCATCGGTACGCCCTCGCGCGCAAACGCAACGACATTGGCGACAGTCGTCGTGGCAATCGCCGTGAGCGCTTCTTGGGTAAAAAACCCCTGATGACCTGTGATCAACACATTGGGGAACGTCAGCAGGCGTGCGAAGATATCGTCAGGAATATAGCTTCCAGAGAGGTCCTCGAAGAACAAATCTCCCTCTTCTTCATATACATCAAGCCCAAGAGCGCCGATCCGGCCCGATTTCAAGCCAAGTATCACGGCGCGAGTATCAATCACGGCCCCTCGCGACGTATTGATCAACATAACGCCGTGTTTCATGGCGGCGATGGCATCGTCATTGATCAAATGGTGCGTGGCGGGCGTTAGCGGGCAATGCAAGGTTATGATGTTTGAGCGTTTAAGCAGCTCATCCATTGGAACATATATTACTCCAAGCGACTTACATTCAGCATTGGGCTGGGGGTCGAAAGCCAGTACTTTGCACCCAAATCCACTCATGATACGTGCCAGTACCCTACCGATCAGTCCGGTGCCAACAATGCCCACGACCTTGTCGTGCATATCAAAACCCATCAGCCCGTCGAGCGCAAAATTACCTTCACGAACCCGGTTAAAGGCACGGTGCGTCTTGCGGTTCAGTGTTAGGATCAGCGCGACAGCATGTTCGGCTACAGCATGGGGTGAGTAAGCGGGAACTCGAGCAACTTTGATGCCCGCATCACGCGCAGCTATCAGGTCAACATGATTATATCCGGCACATCGCAACGCGATCATCGCCACACCCATCGCTGCGAGCGATCCAATAACGCCCGCACCCAGATCATCATTCACAAAAGCGCAAACCACCTTGGCCCCGTGCGCTATTGCAACGGTCTCCTTACTCAAACGTGCTTCATGAAAACGGAAATCCAGGCCTGATCCTTGTGCAAGAAGAGTAAGGAATTCGCGATCATAGGGCTTGGTGCTAAAGACATCGACACGCATGATAAGACCCGGCTTTCAATATGAACTTGGCTGCACACCTGAGTATCAAGGCGGCCATCAATAGTAGCTTGAGAGATGGCGGAGTTAAAACGAGTGTGTAGCACAGTTTGTTGATTGTCGCTGAGAAATGACCCGGTGTTTTCATCGAGAATTGACCTAGCCGAAGGTATGTCTCGCGTTGGTTGCGTTGGGTCACGAGGTGGGTTTCGGGAGTTATACTTTAGATTTCGGGTTGTACGTTGCAGAAGCTTGGTCGCATGAGACACAAAGCACGCTCTGCATCGGGTAAAGCCGCTACGGGTTTCGAACAGCTTAGAATGGCAATCATGTTTACGACCGTTATAATCCACATGAAAATTTTTTATGATAGTTATACCAGTCAAAACTTGAATTCTCATGCTAGAAAAACTCGCTGATTGAAGAAACCTTCAAATCGCTAGGAGCTAGAATGCCTCAACAACCGCGCACCTATTCCCGTGTGTTTTCAGCCACCAAACACCAAGCTGTTTGCCACAAAAAGCGGTCAGTTATTCCACTGCGTCGGTCAGCCGGGACAGAAAAGCGGAGAGCCAACTTCAAGAAATGTTCCCGGCTCACAACCGCCGTTTCAAGGCCAGTTTTTCAACGCCTACTGGCTGCAAACATTAATTGTGAATTCAGTGGGATGGTCTGCTTTTTTGAACGCAGAGAATGCTAGGGGCTATCCTTGCGTCATGGTGAAGCGAGGATAGCCCAATGATTGGCTACACTTCGGTTGCTTCTGCCAATGCCAAGGCGTCTTCGACATCAACACCAAGATAGCGAACAGTGCTTTCTATTTTGGTGTGGCCCAGCAGAATCTGGACTGCCCGAAGATTGCCTGTTTGCTTGTAGATTATGGAGGCCTTGGTTCTGCGCAGTGAATGGGTGCCAAAGTCTTCCCGCCTTAGCCCAATGCCAGTTACCCACTCATCGACAAGGCGCGCATATTGTCTGGTGCTCATGTGGTTTGTGTGGTCAGCTCGGCTTGGAAAGACAAAATCATCAAGAGATCCACCTCGACGCTCC
>JBEAVQ010000078.1:0-19096 GCA_041160865.1 Pseudomonadota bacterium
ATCCACACACGCTACGATCGCTGTGCGCATGCCTTCATGTCAGCCATCTGCATCGCCGCAACCGTCATCTTCTGGCTCAATCCATGAGTCCTCACCCTAGAAGCAGAGTACCGTCAATAGAGGAAGTCGGACCACGGGATGCGGAAACGAACAATGTTTCGGCCTACTGCGTGCAACAGCGCTTGCAACGGAGCGCAATTCGCCCATAACTTTACCGTTTGTACTTTAGCAAAAATCCTGAGGCGCGGCACGGCGCGTAGCAAAATATCGTCTGACGACGGACAAAGCAGGAAGTGGGAATGGTCGATATCATCAAACGTACGACCCTGATGGTGCGCGACGCAGAACGGGCCGCTCAGTGGTATGAAACTGTTTTTGGGATGAGCCGATGGATGGATGTGCCTTTCACGCTGTCAGGCACTCAGCTGGCTGCCGGTAAAAAAGGTGATCAAACCCGATTGGTGATCCTTAAATGCGACCATGACATGATTGGGATGATTGGCCTTCTGGAATGGCTCGACCCTAAGCAGGATGCGCCCGCCAAATTGCCGACAAGAATTGGCTTTGGCACGCCAATTTTTGTTGTGGCGGCCAAGGATTGCAGGACATCTGTTGAGCGCGCGCGCGCCTTAGGATCGTTCATTTATTGCGAACCCTGTTATTCAACGGTCACCGGTGCGGATGGAAACGAAAAGCAACTAATCGCGGCCAGTTTCTTTGACCTAGATGGTTACTTCTTTGAAGTGAATGAGCACGTAAAATGAGAGAACTCAACGCCTTCGATGCTTTAGCAACTGGCAAGTCCATCCATGACGACGCCAATTTTAGCTGGCGCGTGGCGCGGCATCCGGTGGGCAATGTCACACCAGATAACTTCAGCTGGGCACAGAGCGCGATTCCCGAGCCAGAACCGGGACAGGTCTTGCTTAAGACACATTACCTTGGCCTTGCGCCCGTCATGCGCATGTACATGATGGGAGGCAGCCCGTCGGGCGAAGTGCCGCTCGGGATCGGCGATGTCATCCATGGCCGTGGGGTCGCCCAGATTATCAAGTCGCGCAATCCGAAATGGCGCGAAGGTGACCTCGTACAAGGCCAGATGGGTTGGCAGACTTACAAAGTCTCCGCAATGACCCCGCAAGAAAAATTCTTCCCAATGCCAAAAAATGGCCTGCCAGCAGCGCTAGGGTCAGGCGTGCTAGGGATGACGGGGCTCTCCGCCTATGCGGGCCTGTTTCCAACTGGCGAACCGCGCAAAGGCGACCTCATGGTCTTATCGGGTGCTGCAGGCGGTGTTGGTTCAATGGTCAGCCAGATTGCAGCCAATGTGGTTGGGTGCGATGTCGTTGGCATTGCAGGTGGTTCGGACAAATGCGCTTTTGTTCGCGATCATGGCTGCTCTGCAGCAATCGATTATAAGAATGAAAATCTGGTCGAGCGGCTCGACGCGCTTAGGCCGGATGGCATTGATCTGTATTTTGACAATGTCGGCGGAGAAACTTTGGAAGCCTGTATGGAGCGCCTGCGCATGCATGCGCGCGTGGTTCTGTGCGGGTCGATCAGCGAGTATGCACGCACCGATCCCTTCGCTTTGGCCAATTATACAAGACTTCGCAGAACCGATAGCCGCATGCAGGGCTTCTTCGTTTACAATCACATTCACCGCTGGGATGCTGTCATGACGGATCTGGCGGGCTGGATCCGTGAAGGCAAGCTTAAGCCGGTTCAAGACATCATCACGGGGTTCGAAAACATGCCCAAGGCCTTGGCCCAACTTTACTATGGGCAAAATGTGGGTGTGCAATGCTGCTCGGTGCGCGGCGAACCAAAGGATTGGCGATGACGGGTCTTCGTTTCCAGCGCGGGAATTATGTTGTCGCCGATTTGGATCGGGCGTTGACCTTCTATCTGGATGTTCTGGGCTTTCAGGTGAGCTACATCCTGCCGCCCAATCCAACGAGCTATTCCTATTCGGTGTTCGCTATTCCGCCCGAAGCCGTGATACGCTTTTGCGTACTCTCAACACAAACGCAAGAGCGTGTTATGGCGCTAACAGAGGTCGCCAACCTATCCTTGTCTGCAGTCCCCCACCCTCGCCGGTCTGCCATTGTCCTGGAGATTGACGAACTCGATGCAGCAATTATTGGCGCGCGCTCTTTAGGTCTGACCGTTTATGATGAGGAAGTTTTGCACACCAACGATGGGCGCATCGGCCGCGAAATCGGGATTGTCGACTTTGACGATAATCTTGTTGTGCTCTACAAAATTCTAGGAGAAGTATGATGGGGGACCGTTATCCAACAGCGCGAGCAGGCTGGACGCTCACCGTTATGCTGACCATTGCATACATTTTTTCTTACCTAGATCGAAACATTCTTGGCTTGTTGATTGGTCCGATCAAGCAAGATCTGGGTTTGCGAGATGATCAGTTAGGCTATGTTATTGGTCCAGCTTTTGCGATTTTCTACGCGACAATGGGCCTTCCTTTTGGCTGGCTGGCAGATCGCGTCAAACGAACCCGTTTGGTCTCGGCCGGTATTGCCTTTTGGTCGTTGGCAACCGCTGTGACCGGCTTCGTGACCGGCTTCTGGCAATTGTTCGCTGCCCGAATGGCCGTCGGGATTGGTGAAGCGGTATTGAGCCCATCAGCCATGTCGCTCATCGGTGACAGCTTTCCTGAAGAAAAGCGCGCCCGACCCGTTGCCTTTTATTCTGCTGCGCTCTCGCTAGCGGTTGGGTTAAGTGCCATCGCGACTTGGGGCATTATCAGCTGGGCCAAAGGCTCTGCCACCATTGCCGTGCCACTTCTCGGCGACTTAAAGCCGTGGCAATTTTCCTTCGTTGCGGTCGGTCTGCCGGGATTGTTGATCGCGCTGATATTCCTGCTTTTGCAAGAACCACCACGTCAGCCCGCCGTCAAAGGCGAGGAAGGTAATGGTGTGCGCGACGCTGCGCGCCTGATCGGCGGAAATTGGCAAGCCTATTTGGGTGTGATTTTGTTGGTCTGCGTCATGACGACCGTGACATATGGCCAAGGTAGTTTTGGTCCTGCTGCGTTTAACCGTGCTTATGGTTGGCCGACAGAAATTTACGCGCTTTACAATGGTATCGGCACGATGATCGTTGGGCCCGGCTCACTTGTTTTGACCAGTTGGCTGATTATGCGGATGCAGGCCAAAGGCATGTCTGATGCCCCCTATCAGGTTAGCATGTGGGCCTTTATCTTGATGGTTGTGCTGTGCACTCTGCCGTTTCTGGTAAACATACCTGTGGCCACGTTGGCGCTGAACATTCTAAGTACCATTCCCCTGTCGATGCTAACTGCTGGGGCGATGCTGGCGCTGTTGGCAATCACACCATCATCGGTCCGCGGCCAAGTGGTGGCGCTTTATTATGTTGCGATCAATATCACAGGCTTATTCCTCGGACCTACAACGGTGGGCTGGCTGTCGACCAACCTGTTCGGCGAAGCTAACTTACGATGGGCGATTGCCATATTGCCGGTCATCTTTGGCGTTATTCCTTTGATTTTACTGCCAGCGATTGGTCGAGCCTATCGCTTACGCCTTGCTGCACTGGAGGCTACCAGCACATCGGCCTTAATCTAGAGTGCTAGGCTGGCCAGATGTTGGCGATCAGGGGCGGACGGCGGGCTAGGGGGCAAAGCTGAATTCTTTGCATCTGCATATGACTATGGGCCTATCACTAGGCCAAATCGCTAAGCGGCGTATCGACATTTTATGCAGTCTTACAGACTCGCCGCTATGCCGGCGTGCATGACATGCCCGGTCGATTCAAAAGCTGTTCTGCGTGATGTACTCGCCGAGCTAGGCGGTGCTCGGATGCTTGCAGTTTCGATCGCCGCGCTATCCGCCTTCCTAGTCGCCGCCGTCCTGCCCATCCCTGCGGCATACGAGCTGTGGCGTGTGGGTCAGGTGGCCGAATGGCGCGAAGTTTCCGTCCGGCTCGATGGCGTAGAAAAAAGCAGCCTACAACTTCGCTAAGCGGCTCAAGACCCTCAAAGGCCTCACACCCCACGAGTACATCTGCAAATGCTGAACAAAAGAGCCTCACCGGTTCACATCAAACCCGCACCATCAAACTCCAGGACCAAATATCTAATCTTAGCAGCCTATCGTCCAGCGATCGAATTTCTGCTACTTTTGTGAAGGCTGGCTAATCTCGAACATATAGCTAGAGCAGAAAGGCTAAATTGGCCCCAACCCGATCTGCTAACATTCCGATCAAGTGACGATCTTGCGACCTTATACTCTGCCAATGATTTATTGACGTATTGTATAATAGAGATTGAATAGCTTAGGTTTCTGGTGTAGACGGCCGCCAATGAGACTATTGCGTGCATTTCTGAAGAAATACCCAAATTGGAAACGGTCAAGCAAGAATGATCATTGGCGTTCATCACATAGGCTTAATGGTCGCCAAACGCTCGCATGCGCCGTGGCTTGAGCACATGTGCACATTTGGAGCCGATGGATGGTGTGTTGGCCCAAACATTCATCTCAAACTTGACGTCAGCCATAACCAAATTGCACAACCGTTACTAAGCCGGCCCGTAAACATGCCGGGGATTGCGCACTTGTGCCTTCAGTCCCGTGATATAGACGAAGGGCTAGCGCGCGGTTTGCAGGCTGGACTGGTACCATTATCTGAGCCAGTCGATCTAGGGACGCCTTTTCGTTACCTTTATGCCCATACCGATGACGGCATATTGTTGGAATTAGAAGGCGCGCCATTTGTTCTCGACGCCGACCCTCCTTGTTGGATTGGGCACATCGCTTTTGTTGCACGCGACATCGAACCCTTGGTTGGATTTTACGCACGAGCACTTGGGTTAAAAGCCAGCACGGTTTTGAGGCTGCAGGCAAATGCACGTGTAGATAAAGTGGCGGGGCTGAAAGATGTTGACCTCAGCGCCATGTGGCTGCCTGGTTTGAACTTGGGACTGGAGTTTTGGCAATATCATAATCCCGCCCTAGCCCCTGATATAGCGCAAGCAACCACAGGGTTTCAGTATTTATGTTTTGAATCCACCGATTTTGTGGCTGATTGCGCTCATGTCGTTAGTCAGGGCGGTGTGCCCGACACACAAAATCATTTAGAACTGAAAGCCTGCAGAAGTGCAGCCTTCAAGGACCCGGAAGGCAATCGCATTATGCTGATTTCGTTTGATGATGCCGATGATCCCATGGCAATCAAAAACTTACCTCACAGAGACATTTTGGCGCGAGTCAGCTCTCAATTAGGCTAACTTAAAAGTTAGCACTTTTCAGGGCGGCTCCATCAATGCGCAGATTTGCGCCAGTGATATAACTTGCTAGCGGGGAACACAAAAAAGCGACCGGATCGGCAACTTCCTCGGGCGTCGCGTGTCGGCCCAACGCTGCTAAGCGCGCGGCGGAAGCAAATAATTGTGGTGCCCCAGTCCGCACCTGATCCCAAAATCCGCCCTCAAACATCACCGGTCCCGGCGAAACCGCATTGACGCGTATGCCTGCTGCGCCGTACTTGGCAGCTAATTGTCCGGTCAGCGAGATCACGCCAGCTTTCATGGCACCGTACGCATCCTCGCCCGGTGGCAACTGGGTCAGGCCTGAGGCAATAGAAGCGATAAACACTAGTGAGGGGTCTTTGCCTTGCTTGAGGTATGGGATGGCCGCTGTAGCGATCCGAACGTGCTGAAGAAGATCAACCTCAAAGCTCTCGCGCCAGGCTTCTTCGCCTCTTTTAGTTGGGCGCGTGGACACATTGCTGACGACAATGTTGAGGTCGCCAAGGTTCTTCACAGCCGCTTCAAACCATATGCCAAAAGCACTTTCATCACGAACATCTAAAGCCTGTCCGAAGGCGCGGACCCCTAGGTTGGCAAACTCTGCTTGGGCTTTGTCGACACCAGCTTGCGAACGTGCACAAAAAGCAACATCACAACCCTCGCGCGCCAGTCGATGCGCAATAGCATAGCCAATTCCGCGCGTTGCGCCGGTAACAACAGCGCATTTTCCTTTAAGATTGAGGTCCATGAACTTGTGTCCTTTCGTGCTTTATCGCGCCACCATACCACCATCGATGGGCAGCGAGACGCCGGTGATGTAAGATGCCGCATCGCTACACAGCCATAAAGCTGCCTCAGCGACTTCTTCAGGTTCACCATAGCGGTTCATAGGAGAATTGGCGGCAAAAGCCGCACGAATGGAACCGGGATTGTCGGGGGCCAATTCGCGCTCTAGGCTAAACATCATTTCAGTTGCTGTCGGCGAAGGACAAACAGCGTTCACACGGATGTTATGTGCTGCGAGTTCAACGGCTGCAGCTTTGGTTAAACCAATCACGGCATGTTTGCTGGCGGTATATGCGTTAATGTTACGCCCGCCTGTAAAGCCGACAATCGACGATGTGTTGACAATTGCGCCCTTGCCGCGTGCCTTCATGGCCAGACCAGCGTGCTGGATTCCTAAAAAAACACCACGCACATTCACTGCCATCACGCGATCAAACTCGGCCTCTGGGTAAGAGAGAATGGAGGCGCGTGGACCTGTTATGCCAGCGTTGTTAAAGAGCGCATCCAGTCCGCCGAAGTCTTGCTCTGCCAATGATACGGCACGGGTCCAGTCCTCAGTTTTCGAAACGTCGCCGCAGATCGTTGTTAATGCCTCGTCTTTTCTAGCGGCGCGCAATGCCTCAAGCCCCTGTTCATCCATATCAAAGGCAATCACGCAGGCCCCATGGCTCATAAACAAATTGACCGCCGCCAAGCCAATACCACTGGCCGCACCTGTGATCAGGACGGTTCGGTTTTCGAGGCCTAAGTTTGGCAAGTTACTGGTGCGATTCACAGATTTCCTCGTCGCGTCTTTTACTATTATACATATCGTCGATAACGAAGATCCAGCTCAAGTCAAGCGATGATGCCGCCTCCTAACAACACTAAGACAAAAATCCCGCTACGAGTTGGGCGCAGAAGCCAGGACGTTCGCGAAACACGCAATGTCCCGCGCCCTCAATTTCCCTGATCTCACAATTTGGAGCAATCTCTCCAAGGCCCGACAAGGTAGAAGGCATGAAGAGTGCATCATTTGAACCCCAAACCAAAAGAGTCGGACTTATAACGGGCTTAGGAGATTGGCGGCGCTGTGTTGGGTTGCCGCTATAGTCGAACCTGGCCGCACGATACCAATTCAGCATGGCTTCCCATGCGCCATCTTGTTTCCATTGAGCAATCTGAATGGCCTTGTCGTCTTGGCTCAGGAGCCCTTCAGCGAAGTCTTTGCCAAAGATAGCGTCCCATGTTTCGCTGTCAGGTTTGGCTTCAAAGGCCTTGTGGGAATCGGTTCGCGCAAACTGTGCAGCATAAGATGACGCAGCGCGCTGTGCGGGGTCGGTATCGAGCGCCACCTGCAAGCAATAAGGGTGAGGCGCGTTAAAAATCACCATCTTGCGCACAAGGTCGCGATGGCGGCTCCCAAAATGCCAAGCAACTAGCCCCCCCCAGTCATGGGCAACAATATCCACCTGCTGATAGCCATGGGCAGCAATCAAATTGGCAATATCGTCTGCCAGAAAGTCTATTCTATAGTCATTCTGGTCGCGTGGTCGTGGCGACTGGCCAAAGCCGCGCTGGTCTGGCGCGATGCAATGATAGCGCGAGCTTAAGGACTTCATCATTGGGCTAAAGGCGCGCCAGTGTTCTGGGAAGCCGTGCAGAAAAACAACCGGCGGCCCCTCTCCAATCGTGCCGACATTCAAGGTGATAGCGCCACAAACTATTAGCTTTTCATCAAACCCTAGGGGAGCACACTGAGACGTCATCTCTATTTATTGGAACATTCGTCAATTGCTTGCAAGTCAGAGGTTCACAAACGTTCGGAAAGCCGTTATTAGAATAAACAAATCACAAGTTTAATAAGGTATGCCTTTGACCCAAACTGCTAAACCGCGCCGGACACGCCTGGCTCCTGAACAACGTAGTCAATTGATCCTCGATGCGGCGGCCCAAATTGTCGTGAATGAGGGCGTTAGTGCTGTAAACATGGATCGGCTCGGCCGTGATGCGGGAATCAGCAAAGCGCTGGTTTATAATTACTATCCCAATCGCAGTGAGTTATTGCGCGCTTTACTGTTGCGTGAAGTACGTGTGTATCAAGCCCAACAGCTTAGCGCGGCTGAAAGCGCCCCTGATGTCGAGTCGCTCATCCGGATAACGACGCGGGCCTATCTTGATCATATCGCCCAAAAAGGTGTGTTGATCGAACGTCTCATGAGCGAACCTTCAATTGCTGAAGGTATGGGTGAAATGGAGCGGCAAGGGCGAGCGCGCACGGTTGAGTATTTTGCCATCAAACTCAAAGAAGGCCTTTCAATGCCGATTGAGCTTGCGCGCATGATGACAGAGCTTGGCATGGGTCTAACAGGTGCCGGAGGAGCTTATTTGGACCGTACTGGCTGCAATATTGATTTGCTTGAAGATATGATCGTTTCGATGCTTATGGCCAATTTCTCAGCCGTTAAGAAGGACTACACCAACTGGCGAAAGGTCGAAACGGCGGGATTGCGTCCACGAATTTAGCTTCAGCTTGATAGATTTCAGCAGTGTTAGGAAGCAGCGTCTTCCTAGGGTTCACGCCCGAGGGCTTTGGCTATCTGGTCATGCCGAACGCGTGTAATCCCATAAGAAGCTAGGATGATCAGCGAAATAGTTGCAATCACCGCTGGAACGGGTCCCCAGATCAGTACCAAGAGGGACTGCGTCGCGTCCGGGACAACTTCAGAACCCGGCTTGCCGGCACTGCTTGGAAATTTGATCAGATCCAGCGCGACGCCTGCAACCATTACACCTAGTCCAGTGGCCGCTTTGTTTGCAAAGCCAAGACCCGCAAAATAGAGGCCTTCACGGCGACGGCCAAACAATTGCTCGTGCTCATCAGCGGCATCTGCCATCATGGACGGATAAGCGACAGCTATGAATCCAAAGCCGATCCCGGCAACGAAGGAGTTAAACTGCATCGGCGGAAGTGCCGCGTCACCAAGCGGGTGATAGAGGCCCCCAAGCATCGCGCCTTGAAGGATCAGCCAGTTGGCTATCAGCAACGCGAAGCCGATTATGACGACATTTTTCTTCTCCATCCGCTTTTGTAAAGCTGGCGCAAAAACCACACCGAGCAAGATACCGACCAGAAAAGCATAGCTGATAAACTGGATCTTCGCACTTTCTATCTGCCACACGAAAACAAAGGCGTGGCTATTCAAGCTCGCGTTTGCACCTGCTGCCACATAGATGATAACAGCAGAAAGGAATAGCAAGCGAAACGAACGGTTGCTAAAAATCTCCTTCACCTCGCTAGGCAGCCGTCGCAGCATTGATCCTGGCACTTGTTCGGGTTGGGGCAAAGCCGCTGCATACTTGCGAATACCAATGCAACAAATCGTCAAACAGAAGAAAATCAAGGCAGCAACTGACCATCCAAAGCTTGGGTATCCATCAGGCTTTTGGAGTCCACCATTTGCGAAATAGATCGAATAGCCGATAGCCGTAACCACGACACCAGAACAAATTCCAGTAAAGGCCCGATAAACGACGACGCTGGTTCGTTCGGCGTAGTTGGTCGTCAATTCCGCACCCAATGCAATATAAGGCACGTTGAACAAAGAGATAAAGCTGCGGACGGCAACTGACATCACAGCTAGCCACGCAAATAAACCGATCTGACCAAGGCCTACTGGGGGTGAAAACAGCAATCCCAGGGATAATGCGATCAGCGGTACAGAGATGGCCATAAGAGGTAATCGACGACCATATCTAGACTTTAGATTGTCAGACCAAGACCCAATCACGGGATCGACAGAGGCGTCTGCCGCCAAACCGACAGCTAGAGCCGCACCGACCAACGTACCCGACAGCCCAAGAACCGCAGAATAATAAAAAAAGATGAACGCAACGGCTGCATCAAAACCACCGTTTTGGCCCGCCTGACCCAAGCCGTAAGCAAGCTTCAAAGGGATAGTCAGCTTCCGCTTTTGCTCGATCATTGCAGGGCTTTTAGGCTGTTCTAGAGTTGCCACTTTTCATCCCCCAGCTACTTATGTAACTTTGTTTTCAAATAGAAATTTACGCATCTCAGCTAGATAAGCAGGGAAATTTTCGCGGCGGATATTGTGTCCTGCTTGTTGAACCTCGACAGACTGAACGCGCGGGTTAAGCTGCATCGCTTCAGCGGCAACCTGGGGTGTCACCAATCCGCCGCGCGCCTGCTCTCCATAGACCAGCAAGGTTGGCACAAGAATTCTCTCGATCACCGCTTGCCACAATGGAAATACCACCGGCATCGCGTCAGGGTCGACTTGTCGCTTGGCAAGAGTCCAGGCTGGAAACTCATCATCGTGCCAGTCGGGTGTTGATTCCTTGCCCATCTGGGTGATTTCGGCGTCCGACATGCTCTGGAAACGCAAAACTTGGAGGCGAAACTTCTCTTTGCGACCCAATCTTGACGATAAATCAGAAGCGGGAACAAACGGTGGATCTTCCAAAATGACTTTTGAGACGAGGTGGGGATAGTCAGCGGCAAAGGTTGCTGTCGCGAGCGCACCAATCGAATGGCCCATGACTATTGGCGTTCGCAAGCCCAGCGCCTCTATTGCTTCGGCAATGTCTCGTCCAGCGTTGAAATGCCCCCCGTCTGGTAATCGCGAACTTGTCCCATGGCCACGTGCATCCAGCATGACAATGTCAAAGTCGCCTTCCAAGGCTCTAGCAATTCTGCTCCAACACAAGCCATTGTCAGTCAAACCATGCGACAGAACCAATACTGGTTTAGAGGCTCCCGTGCGGTGGTATGCCAAGTACCCGCCAGAAACTGAAACCCGTCCCGATTGCCAATCGCTGCTCATGTTGGTGGAGTTGGGGAGAACAGTGCCTACCATGCATAAGCTTCAGGCGCTGAGCCACAAGGTGGAAAAATGGCATCTATTTTCAAGAGGATATCGGCGTTCAGCACAATATCGGGTACATGTGCGATCGAGGTCAGTTGTTCTTTGTTGCTCGGACCGATTATGGTCGCGGCAATACCTGCTTGATGCAATGCCCAAGCCAAGGCGACGGCGCTTGGGGCCTCTCCAAACTCGGCGCAAACCTGACTGAAGCGTGTTAACTGATCCTGCCGCGCTTGCCTCTCCGATCTGATTGCATCTGACCGCCGTCGTCCGCCATCCTCACCTGAATCGAGCGACAACAGGCCCCCGGCAAGCGGGCTCCAAGAAATCACGCCCAAGCCATATTCAAGCGCCGCCGGGATGACTTCTAGTTCTGCGCGTCGTTCGATCAGATTATAAAGGCTTTGCTCTGAGATCAGTCCAAGGCGGTTTCTGACTGCCGCCCTTTCATTCCCAAGGCGGTTTCTGACTGCCGCCCTTTCATTCATCTGAGCAATCTTCCAACCGGGAAAGTTACTCGACCCGACATAAGTGATCTTGCCTTGGGCGATTAGCCGATCAGTCGCCTGCCAAATCTCTTCGGGCGGCGCTGTTCGGTCAATATGGTGGAACTGGTAAAGATCGATGTGATCGACTTGCAAGCGCTTCAAGCTCGCGTCGCAGGCCATTTGAATGTGCCGGGCTGACAAGCCACGATCATTAATGTCACTCGACATGGGCTCATAGACTTTAGTTGCAAGCACCAGATTGTCGCGGCGCCCACTTTTGGCAGACAGCCACTTGCCAAGTATGGTTTCAGTCGCTCCAACGCCCAGATGGCCCCCATATTGGTTCGCAATGTCGATGAAATTTATTCCTAGTTCGACGGCTTGGTCCAGAATTTCATGGCTTTCTTTTTCGGGGGTCCGTGGCCCGAAATTCATCGTGCCCAAGCACAACTCGCTGACTTTTAGCGCGGTTCTGCCAAGCCGACGGTACCTCATAGTCGCGAACGCCAAGTAGAGGTCACGGTGCCCATAAGGTTGCCTCCGTCTTCAATGGCTCGCTAGAATCTGCAACACAGAATCGCGAGAGGAATTGGGCGCGCTTGGATAGTTTCTTGTGATCGGAATAGGTAATCCCCGGAACCATCGGCTCATGGAACCACGGCGCGTAAAATTCGAGATTGGGAATTGCCCGCATCTTGTCTGATATATTTGGCGTGCCGCCATGCCAGGCTCGCACGTCGCGGATCATGATGGCACCTGCAGGTGCTGGGCAAACAGTGCTCAGCCGCATCCATTCAGGTTCGTCTTCGAGTGTTGGGATCGGAACACGTGAATGCTGGGTTCCGGGAATTTGGCGCGTTGGTCCATTGAGACGGGTAACCTCCTGCGGCAAGAAATTGACGCAAACGTAGGGGCAGGGCAGATCGCGGATTGTCAGTTGACCGCGCGGATCGTGGAAAGAGCTGAAGCGTGATTTTGACACGCTAGTCCAGTCACCGACATCGGAATGCAACGGTTGATAACCGATCGCGCCAGGTAAACAAAAATCACCGCTCGCAGCGCGCAGCGAGTAATCACCCGAACCAAATATCGCCGTCACAAGTTCATCTACCACTGCAATCTCGAGTAACATTTGCCATTCGGGGCGGTGAAGCTGGCTGCGGGTCAGGCTTGAACCGCCGAAGGAATAGCGATGTGAACCGCGATTACCGTTACGCTCATGGTCCAGAGCGAGTATCTGGGCTGCGACCTCGTTGCAACCATTCGCCAAGAACTTTGTCTGCTCTTCATCCAATACGTCAGTGATAACCACAAAGCCATCGCGCTGGAACCGCTCGACCGCTCTATCAATCTCATGTGGTTGGAGCAGCTCTAGCCCCTTTATGCCATTATTGGCCTCCAGATGCATTCGTAACGCGATGGTTTTGGAGCTTTCAACCACAGTTTTCATCACACCTTCCTGAAGCGCGGAATTAGACGTCATTGTTGGGTCTTACCCGGCCTTTCTATGAAGACCCAACATATGAGGGATTCCCGTCTTCTCATTATATTGGCCCGAAGAAGATATCCTTGATATCACGACGTCACAATTGGCCTAGAATTTTTTCTCCAAGATCACACCAAATGTTCTCGGTTCTAGCAAACGGACATTCCGGTATCGACCAACCAGCGCATCCTCAATGATGATATTGGTGATATTGTCTTCATCACTGACGTTTTTTACGAAAGCTCGAATCGAGAAACCTTCTTCGCGATTATCAAGGCGAGCTTGTAAGTCAATAACGCCCCAAGCATCAATCCGGTCAGTTGGACTGTTGTACTCGCGGGCAAAATACTTGTCTTGCCAAACGGCATCTAAACGGAAAGTTGCAGTCCATTTGGTTGCAAACGTGGCTGTCGTATATTGACCGCCCACTTTGATTTTGGACTTTGGTGCGTGGGGCAGTTCATTTCCTGCCAGATTGACCGCCACGGTGGGTGTCGTTGCGGTCAGGCTTTGCGCAGGATTGGCGGCGTCTTCAGAGACGAAGTTGGCAATCTCAGTATTGAGATAAGAGAGGTTCATATCAAACAGCCAATTGCGGCTAGGTGCGTAAAGGAATTCGCCCTCCAGGCCCCAGACATCGGCATCAGCATTACGCGTCACCACACCGCCATTAATCCGCTGCCCAAGTTGAAGGCCGGTATATTCATAGATAAAGCCCGTCACATTGGCCTGTAAGCGCCCGCCAACCAGAGTGTTCTTGGCACCAATTTCGTAGGCGATGACTTCTTCGGGACCATAAGTCGGCGCGGAGTTCGAGTTATTCAACCCGCCACCTTTGTAGCCCGTAGAATAAGAACCATAGATCAAAGTCTGGTCAGTGAAACTAAAATCGGGTGTCCAGTCGAGCGCCACTTTGCCTGTGGCCTTAGACCCCGAAAAGCTCGATGCAACCCAAGGACCAACAGGTGCCAAGACGATTGAGCGCGACTCGCCAGAGCGTTTCTCGTCTGTTTGGCGTGCGCCCAATGTCAGGCGCAGGTTGTCATAAAGCTTGAAATAGGCTTCGCCAAATACCGCGTCCGTGCCGTTTTTGCCATTGCGCGACAAAGCAGACACCCGCCAAGATTCTTCTGGCCTACCATTGGTTTTTTGGAAAAGCTCTATGGACGGGTGCCAAGTCTCAAAGCCGCCAGAGCTTTCTCCATCCAAGGTAAACAAACCAATCAAGAAGTTGAATCGGCCTTCAAAGCTGCTCGCCAAACGGAGCTCGCCTGTTCTGGTTTCAGTCTCTGATGTGAAGCTGTCGGTCGTGATCAACTGGTCGGTAGTAACAACTCGACCCCGTGCGGCAGTGTAAGTGATCGGCCGTGTAAAGCGAAACGGAAGGGTGGCATTGTCCCAGTCAGTGTTTTGTTCCGTGCTTCCCTCTGACCACCCAACGATACCAGATAGAGTAAAGTCGCCAAATTTGTGATCGAAGTTCAAAGTCGCAAAGGTCTGGTCCAGCATGTAGGTGGGGTCTGTATCGGCGTTTACTTTGCGCAGGTCCGTTGGATTCGGTGCGCCAGCATAGATATTGCCGCCAACGGGGAATGGCGTGAAGAAGCGTGACAAGGTCTGCAAAATCGTTGTGTTTGCGTCAGGGGAATCAAACCCTAATTCGCGGGGATCGCAGCCTAAAACCGGATGGGCTTTGCACAGCCGTTTTCCTTCACGGGCTCGACTGGAATCCTCGTCATACCTACCGTAAATGAAGGTGATGTCAGTGTTCTCGCCCAAATCAAATGTCGTGGTCCAGCGCATGGCCCACTGGCTGCGACCATCAATTCCATTCCCCGTCCCGAGATTTTCTGTATAGCCATCGCGACTTAAACCATAGCCAGACAATCGAGTTGAAACGCGCGCGCCCAGGGGAATGTTGATTGCACCTCCAACACGAATACCACTAAAATTTCCAACTTGCAGACTAGCGTCACCGCCAAAAGTCGACTTTGGTTTTTGCGTGATGACATTGATCGCGCCCCCGGTTGTGTTGCGTCCATAAAGTGTGCCCTGCGGGCCGCGTAACACTTCCAAACGCGCCAGATCGAAAAACTCGTTCTGGGGCAAATAGCCAATCGCCGCACCATTCACGAAAGACTGCACGCCAAGATCGGAGGATCCCAAGGCATTTGTACCAATTCCACGCAAGGTGAAACGATCATTGCCCGTCAAGACCGCATTTGGAATCGAAAACTGAATGTCGGTGGCATCTTCAATCTGCGCCCGCTCTAGAGTGGCGGCAGAAAAGACTGACAAAGCAATGGGTACATCTTGCGCGGCTTGTTCGCGCTTTTGGGCGACCACAATAATGGTCTCAATTGCCGATATACCTGCTTCCGGCGCGCTCTGGGCCAGAACAGGACTTGAGAAACCCAAAGCTGCAATCAAAACCAGTTTGGAAGGGCTTGTAGCCCATGTTTTTGCCTGTTTCATTTTCCTGCCCCTTGTTACGCCAAGCGCTTATAATAGAATTAGTCAATAAGATAATCGCAAAAAATCTGCGGCGTCAAGCCTTATTACATAAATCGTCAACAAGAATCTCTGTCTAATTGGACTGATACGCGCGGGAAAAATGAGCAGGTTCTGTTCCTTTTCTTTAATACAAGCAGATACGACCTGAGGGACTTCTAAGCCTGTGGTTCAATCAGCACATTGCGCCATTGATATAAACAATCCGATGGAAGGGCTCAAAGAATTTAAAGTTTGGCCTTGAAGTTGGCGTCAAGTAAGGGCAAAGCTGGCCTGATCTGTCCTATGCGGAAGGCCAAACGAACTTCACGATAATCATCGTTGGCGCAAAGCAGACCAAGCTTAAGAGGCACTCCTGGACCAAACATCTAGGGCCCTATCTCTAGCACCACTAACTCAAGTCAAAAAATGTTCCCCTTGCGGGATCACAAGTAGCGCCTGGCAACCGCCTCGACGACGTCTGTGCCCGCATCAAACCGCAAGTACGCATAGCGCTCGGTCGTCTGGGGCTTGGTGTGCCCAAGAAGCATACCGATTATGGCGAGGCTTGCACCATCAGCCATGGCCCAAGAGGCGAGTGTGTGCCGCAATGTGTGTATAGTTGCCGAACCCCGGCATGGGCAACAACCCTATTCCAAGCACGCGTGGGCGGCTCCGTAGGACCGGACCGGTCTGCCTTTGGGAAAACCCAAGCACAACGCTTCTCAATGTGACGCAAAATCTCTGCCCCAGCTCCAGGCAATGGAATGGCCTTTGAGCGGGATCCGCCACCGCTTTTGTACCGCAATGGCGGAAGTATCAAGATGCCTCGAGACAGGTCTACCTCGCGCCACTTTAACTCAACGATCCGGCTACGGCGTGCGCCGGTTAGCGCAAGCAACCCAAAGCAATCTGTTGCTTGGCTAATTGTGCCACCGGTCTCCTCTAGCGAAGTGATTGCATTCCAGATCGCCCCGGCCTCACGTTCGTCCAAGTATCGCTCTTTTCCGGCCAACCGGAGATGCCGGACCTGCGTAGCAGAATTATCCGCGCGCAAGCCACGGCGACCACTCCGAGCCAGCATCGCGGAACGTGTCTCGGTTCAGCGGGCAGGCTCTCCTCGCCCATCTTTAAATCAAAGACTTTGGTGAGGCTAATTTGCATGTGAGCGAAGTGGTAGCTGCATCACCCTGCCACCACATAGCGCCCCGAATTGGCGGTAATGACCGGAGGAACGCCCTTTGAATTGAAGGCGTTTTGGATGGCCATAAGATCGGCCCAGAAAGCCAAATGTTCACTTTGTGCATAGCCCTCTAAGGCCTTCTCGTTCAAGACAAATGGGAGGATATGGACATCCACCTTTGTCTGTCCTTCACGATGGGCGGCACTGACTAGTGTCCAAATGTCTTCAATAACTGGGTCGGTCATTGCCAAACAGCCAATGCTCTCGCAGCGGCCATGGATCATGATAAAACTGCCAGTTCTGCCAAGTGATTGATCAAACGCGTTGGGATACCCCACATTCATCGAGAGATGATAGGAGGAGGCGTTATTCAAGGCTTCAGCGGTCACACCATAAACCCCCTCAGGCACTTGCTTGTCGCCTTCGGCCTTTTTCGGCCCCACAAAGCCCGAGGCCGCACAAATCGGCACATAAAGATCAAGTCGCTTTTCTTGCTTATAAGCCCGGATGAAAACTGGGTCGCCCAAATTGGCCCCAAGTGCGGCAAGCCGCCTGTCGAGGCTGGGTGACGCGCGCTCAATTGCCAAGGCAGCCCTTTGTGGGCCAGGCAACTCAAACGGATGCTCACTGCAGGCCGCACCGATAGCAGGCAAAACATATGCGGGGGCCATCAAAGTGTTGCGTCGGGTAATCATGTTGAAATGATAGGACATGCCACCTTGCTGCGCCAGTTCAAAAGTTCAATGCGGAAGCCAAGCAGTTTGTCTTGAATTGAGACAAAATCCCAAATGATTACAAAATATTTTATTAACTAATTTGTCAATAACAAGGCACTAAATTTTTTAATTAATAAAAAATGAAAGAATTATTCTCCAATTTAGTTGAAAATCTACATATTTCCGGTCGGTTACCCATGCCTTGTTTCGCCTTATTTCGCCTGCGGCATGAATTGGCCCCCAGATTGCTCCCCTACTTTCAGAAGCCACACAGGGTTTGAGCTTCATTTCAGCGGGAGTACATCATGAAAAAGGTAGCTATCATCTCAGCAATCGCTCTTGTCACCTCGATCGGTGGTCAAGCATTTGCCCAACAAGTCATCAACGTTTCTCAGTTTATGAACAGCAACATTTCGGCTAACACCGCGGGCATCGCTCATAACATCTGCTGCGATGTTGGCTTCTCAGCGATTGCAGGCGCAAATTCGGCTGAGGTCATAGGCACTGCGTCCAGCGTGCATTGGAACAACAACCAGCAATTCCGTGGCGATGCTATCGCAACTACTTCTGGCCATGTCGGCAACATTGGTGGCGATGTCACGTTGAGCTCTGCTGCTTTCGCAAACAATGCTTCAGGTTCCTTTGCTGGTGCGCATGCAGTTGGCATCAATAGCGTCCAGAGCAACTGGATCGATCCATCAGCCTACACCACCGGCAATGTATTTAACATTGGCGGAGATGTGATCGCAACCGCACAAGCAAATGGCAACATCTTGAGCGCTTCTGCACCAGACGCAGCCACCTTCAATGCTGTCGCCTCCCAACATGGCGGCGCTAAAGTTAATGCCGGCGTCAGCCTAACGGCACAAAACATCACCGGTGACGTAACCGGCAGCGCCCGCGGTATTGGCAACTCCATGACCTTTGTAGCACCTGGTAACATGAACATTTCGGCTCACCAAACCATGGCAGCACCAATCAACACCAACACCTTCATCAGCGCCCACAATGTTGGCGGCTCGGTGTTCGGTTCGGCCGTATCGATCGGCAACGTGTTCAGCGTTGGCAAGCCATAAAACCAGAAGCTTCTAGCCAGCAAAGAGGCCAGGATCCTTCAACGGTTCCTGGCCTTTTGCCTATCAAAACCCAAGCCATTGTTTCGGGTATTTTGAAGTGACCAAGCGACGGCACCTTGGTTCTTGTCGTGATCCGCAGACGTTTTCTACAAAAACACAAGTCAACACATTTCATTATTCATGAATTGTCCACGATTTATTGGTTAAGTTGATCCTGTGAGTGGCATCTCAGAAAATGCCGGTTACGCGGAGAAACCGGCTTAAATTAAAACAACGACGAATTATCGCCTGAATAGGGAACACCTATTTGACGCGAAACGGTTCGCCAAACTCAAGAATGCACCTGAATCGAGGGTGCGAAGGCCAAATTTGGTTGACGCCGTGATTGCAGACCTGATTGCAGTGTTCGTCTTAGAGGAGCGAAGAATATGAAGGAAGCTCATCCAACTAGCCCAGTAAAGCTTGACGTGAAGCTTGATCGCTCTCGCTTTGCCCGTGCCGCTTTTGGATTGTCGGCTGCAACCTTGAGCGTTGCGGCGTTGCTTGCCGCTATGCCAGCCCATGCGCAAAGCCGTGCTGGCTATGCCAATGAATTCAGCCGTCCCTATGGCACCAATCCTGGCGACCAAAACCGCCCCTATGATCCCAGTACCCGCGATCTCAACGGCAACCGCGTCATCATCGATGGCCGCATCGTCGTGGGCGATGATTTATCG
>JBEAVQ010000079.1:0-16892 GCA_041160865.1 Pseudomonadota bacterium
GGGTTATAGCCACCACCGCCGCCGCTATGGCCGCCGGGATTATAGCCACCACCACCGCTATTGTCGCCAGTGTTATGGCTACCGCCGCCACTATGGCCACCAGGGTTATAGCCACCACCGCTGCCGCTTGAAACTGAAGGTCGTGAAGCTGACGTTCCTGACGGCGCTCTCGCTGTCGCGGCAGGAGGAGCGGCGGGAGCAGTCGTGGGAGGTTTTTCCGCTGGTGGGCGTGACGTAGTTTGTGCGAAGGCAGATCCACTACCTAAAGCCGTCAAACAAAGGACCAATCCGGCCGAAAATGGGCGCGACATCAGACGCCCAATTACATCACGAACCATAGCTTTTCTTCCTCCACACACAGTCTTGTTAAGCCGAAAGCTAACCGACCGGTCAGTAGTGTCAAGAAGATTATGACATGGTTCGCGCCGGAATTTTGGTTATCCCACGACCTAGCCTTTTGCAGTTGCGCCGAGCTAACTAAGTGCTGCCACCCCCTTCTGCACGCCGGGGGTGCCCATGGTGGCGCTGTTTTGCTATGGCCCTGCCATGACTGCGAAGATTTGCGCCCTGTATAAGTTTGCCTATTGCCCGGACTTTGAAGTCCTGCGCGTTGATCTGTTGGCGACGACGAAGCAATTAGGGATTTTGGGCACGCTTTTGATTGCCCCTGAAGGCATCAATGGCACGATTGCGGGCCCGCCCGAGGGGATCGATCAATTCGTGGCCTATCTTGAGAATGACCCGATCTTTTCTGGTCGATTTAGGGACGCTGAAATCAAGTATGCGCAAGAGGACAAAAATCCGTTTGTGCGCATGAAAGTGCGGCTCAAGCGCGAAATCGTCACCCTGCGTGCGCCCAAGGCAGACCCCCGTCAAGTTGTGGGCACCTATATTGCACCTTCGGACTGGAATGCCTTGATCGCGGACCCTGAGATTGTCTTGGTTGATACGCGCAATGCCTATGAGACCGAAGAAGGCATTTTCAAAGGTGCCATTGACCCCAGAATTCGCACCTTCACCGCGTTCAAAAAATGGGCTGAAGACAATCTTGACCCTGCACGCGACAAGAAGGTCGCCATGTACTGCACCGGCGGGATCCGTTGCGAGAAGGCTTCCGCCTATTTGCTCGCAGAGGGATTTGAAAGCGTCTATCACCTCAAAGGGGGCATCTTGGCCTATATGGAGCAAGTGCCCAAGGAAGAGAGCCTATTTGAAGGTGGCTGCTTTGTGTTTGATTCCCGTGGGGTAGTAGGGGCTGACTAAGCGAGAGTCTCGCCCCTGGCTGTCTGCTCTAACAGGCGATAATGTTCAATGACTTGGCTGTCGCAGCTCAGTTTCTTGGCTATCTTGCTGTTGGGCTCAATCACCCGCCAGAACGGCACCACTGCTGTGCTGGGCTTACCTTCGGCCAAATCAGCAAGCGCCACTTCAGCCACGACTTTGAGATAGATGGCGGTTGTGACTGGACAGGTGGCCTGCGCCTCATTCTTGCGCGCCAGTTCATTGCGCATCCGCTCAATGCTTCGAACCTCGCCCTCAGGGATGCGCGAGATATAATTCGCGATGGTACCGGGGGAGCCAATATACATGGTTGTCCCAGTTTTAATGCCGGCAAAGTCGGTGTGAAGCACCAAAGTCTTGGGTGGTTTGGCCTTGTCAAAACGCTTGCGCCAGTCGGTGGGTCGTTTTGGCTTAACCGTCATCATGCACCCCATGGCTGGTGACGCATGGCTTCAAGAGCCAAGGCGTCGATTATGATCTGTCTTCGCATTGTGATAAACATATGTAAGCCAGACTAGAATTAGGCACAATAAGCCCAAAATTTTGTCTTTAAAACCATAACATTGTGTGGATTGATGTCACTCTAGTGCGAGCCAAAGACAGGAGGCGCTGAGCCCCTGACTTAGTTTTCGTGCCGAGGGTGATGATCTTTGCCAAGTGAGAGCATACTTGAGAGCGTAACAGGCGGAAGAAGCAAGCCTGACGGCACCTCTCGCCCTAACCCCTACTAGTGGCCAGCTTCTTCGCCTCTCCGACTGGTCGCATGTTTTAAGGTGTGATAGCCCCTGCGACGGACCCATCAGCAAAGACTTTACGGTTAATCCAGTCATGAAAGACGACCAAGCCAATCGCGCGCTTCGCCCCGCAGTTATTCTATGGGCTTTTGCCGGTCTTGTTGGCATACCTTTCGCGGTCTATTTCGATCTACTGGGCGGCTGGCGCTGGCCCCCGTACAACGCAATCTACGATCAGATGATGGTCAGCGTGTATTTCGCGTTGGGTGTCTGTGCTGCGCGCGCCGTCAAAAATCCTATACGACATAGCAGTTTCCTTTGGTTTGTAGTGATCTCGAGTTTTACACATGGCACGGTGATGCTGTTTCACGCATTGCATGATCAGATGCATCTGAACCATCTTATCGGCGATGTTTGGATCTTGGCCGGCGGCGCTTCCTTGGCGTGGCCGCTTTGGCGACATAAACGAGCTGATGATGGAATGTGACGACCTGTCAGGCTTCAATACCCGCACGCGCGTCTAATGAGATGCCTCCCAGCAAGGACCATTATGGTGACCGATTTTGCGCGGCCATGACCAAGCGCGGCACAAAGCCCAGCGTCCCGCCGCGCAAACGTGCCAAGGATCATTATGACTGCGAGAAAAAGCCCCGCCGCCAAAACCACAAGATCGAGAATTTCTTCGGCCTGATCAGGTACAGGTGGCGTGTCGCAACCCGACAGGACCGATGCGGCCACGCCTGTATGTACTCCAGCTCCATCGCGACATAAAGCTGCGATCGGTGGTGTTAGATTAATGCGGAGACTTGCTTTCCTGAGATAGTTATTATTTGATCACGAGCTGTGGAACTGAGGAGCAGATAGCTATGGCTTCGATGATAAAGCGTTTGACCGCCGAAGCTTTCGGCACGTTCTGGCTGGTTTTTGGCGGCTGCGGCAGCGCCGTGCTTGCGGCAGCGTTTCCACAACTGGGAATAGGTTTCGCGGGAGTCTCTTTGGCATTCGGTCTCACGGTGCTGACCATGGCCTATGCCGTCGGCCATGTTTCTGGCGGGCATTTTAATCCGGCAGTGACGGTTGGCCTTTGGGCGGGGGGCAGGTTCGAAGCAGGCAAGGTGATTCCCTATGTTGCCGCTCAGGTCATTGGAGCGATACTCGCTGCCCTCGCGCTCTATGCCATTGCCAGCGGCAGGGCAGATTGGAGCCTTGCAGCCAACGGTCTTGCATCCAATGGATTTGGCACACATTCGCCGGGCGGCTACGCTCTGCAGTCGGCGTTCTTGGCAGAAGTCCTGCTGACAGGCTTCTTCCTCCTAATTATCATGGGTTCAACGCATCCAAAGGCACCTGCCGGATTTGCCCCGATAGCGATCGGCCTTGGACTGACGCTCATCCACCTTGTCTCGATCCCGGTAACCAACACCTCGGTCAATCCGGCTAGGAGCACTGGCCCCGCCTTGATTGAAGGCGGCATCGCCCTGCAGCAGCTATGGGTGTTCTGGGCTGCTCCGCTCATCGGCGGCGCGCTGGGTGGTTTTGTTTACCGCACCTTGATTGCTCGGAACGATGACTAGACGCTTCTCCTGTTTTCGAACCCTGTTTACAAACTTGGCGATTGAAATGCGGTGGAAGACAGATTGGTCGGGTGCATGGATGTGAGAGGGACATGATCGTCAAATCAAAAGCAATGGCTTTGGGCTTCGCGGTTTTCGTTGTGTCCAGTGCCCCTGGTAGAGCTTCGCCTCGACCCGCCTTATGACGGAACTATTCAACCCCGTGTTCTTTCTCGAAAATGGAAACCTACTCCATGAAAAACAACAGAGTTAATGAGCCAAAACTGATAAGCAATTTTTGTACTGCTCTAGTTTTGGGATTTATAGCGCTCATGGCGACCACATCTGCGGCGCAAGCTACTGCCTCCCAGGCTGGCCCAATGTTCGATCCCACGATGACTTCTCAATGCGTCATCGCTTCGGCACAGCGAGCCTCCGGTTTGCGCGAACACGCGGTGCTGGACTGCGTCGGCCGCTCCGCCCAAGTCTGCTTCACAACACCCGCTGGCGATACAACGGTTGGCATGATGGTCTGTTTACGGGCCGAGTTGGCCTATTGGGATAAACGTCTCAACGAAGCCTATGCCAAACGCGTCAAGGATGCGCGGGTGACGGACGCCGAAATGGCGAGCATTCGCGCTACTACGGCCTCGCAGGCAAACAGCTTGCGCAATATGCAGAGGGCATGGATCACATTCCGCGATGCGGCCTGCCTTTACGAACAGGCGCAATGGATGGGCGGGACTGGTGGCGGACCAGCAACTCTTAGCTGCCATATGCATCACACTGCGCAACAAGCGTTAAAGCTGGAAGGCTGGTGGGCCCAATGAAACGGCTCGGGATCATCGCATGGCTGCTGGGAGCTAGCGTGCCAAGTTTGGCGGCAACTGAGGAGCATAAACGTCCACCGGTACCTGACTGGCAGACACAGGGCGGCCAGTGCTCTTGGCGTTGGCTAGAAGCGGGCGGGCTTGGATTATGGGCGGAGGCCTGCAACCTGTCGACAGGTAAATGGCGGATCGGATGGGACCGCTCGCGCAATGCCTTTGTTGAGCTGCACAACGGAAGGCCCACACGTATCGTCGTGCAAAGCTGGAAGATAGGACCTGAGGGCATAGCAGCCCTGACCAACAAGCTGGTCACGGCGGGGCACCTCCTTCCCACGGCAGATTGCCGCTGGCAGAGCTTACCACTGCGTCCGGCACCGCGCACAATGACTTTCTACATACTGGGACCAGCAGACCCTAAGGCCTTGGCTCCAACAGGCTCGGGTGACATCCCCGAGCCTGTTTGTGGCCCGTATGGTGCCAGCACCCACGGAGTGCGATACTTTATGGCTGACATACGTTGGTCTGACCGGGCTGTCTTCATTGACGAGGGGCAGGAGCGACCAATGTTCGCTCCAACCAGTATCAAATTCCTACCAGAAACCGGAGCAAATAAACGCCGCATTTTTTGAGCCAGTTCCATCTGCCGGGGGGGGGTCCGCGCCCCCTACTCATCCTTCAAATTCAGCGATTGGTTGGAGTTGATGTAGCCCCCGAACACATCCGAGAATCTAATACCTTCAAGCGCCAGGGCTAGGGTCAGGACCCATTAAATTGCTTGCATTAGGGGTGATTGGTTGATTCAATGTTGGCGTTAAGTAGGCGCTTTCGATGGATCAACCGTATTTGCTGAGTGAGGCGCAGATGCGCCGGATCGAGCCATTCTTTCCGCTATCGCATGGTATTCCAAGGGTCGATGCGCATGGTATTCCAAGGGTCGATGACCAGCTGATTGTGTCTGCGATTATCTTTGTCATCAAGAACGGGCTACGGTGGCGCGACAGGGGAGTAGCGGTACTAGACCGACCCAGAACCAACTCCCCTTCACTTATGCGGCTGATAATAAATTCCTAAATTTCGAGCATCAAACCCGATTGGACGCCTTCAAGGTATTTCGGACTGCGGTTTAAAAAAACTCCCAAATACGTTCAGCCATTGCGAATATGCTATAGGTTCCGCGTCGCAGGGATGGACGGCATTGATGCGGTACTCCCTCTTCGCAAAAGAAATGCGTTGGGCTTGCCGTCAGAGGGCATCAAAGGGCCCGCCTTTCAAGCAATGTAGAGCGCACGCATCCACCCGCTGCATCACTCGCCTGTCGCAGCGGAGGAGCGGCTCAATCCGCGACCACTGCTCATCAAAAAACCAGAAGAAATCCGCCATCCATCGCGCCCCTCGCTGGAGATCAATAAATGACATACAGGGCACGATGAAAACCCTGTTCATGGGTCCGAACCCTAGTTCTCGAAATTCGAGTCAGTTCTGGAGCGTTGGACTACGAACGACGCGAGGCACCCGTGATCTGGCCAAGAAACAGTTTGGCTCCGCATTGCCCTAACGAGATGCTGCTAGATTACGAACTGGTGCGCGTAAAAAGCAGCTAGCGCGCGCTGGCATGTTAGCCCAGCATTCAGGCGTTTCCGCGCTAGTTTCACGACCTTTCCACCCACGCAAGACTTGTGGTACGGACAACAATCGCGAAAGAACATCATCCCATGGCATCTCTTAATGCATCGGCACTCAGTATCATCATTGGCCGGACTTTATTGGGTCTCTATTTCCTTACACCTGGGATTGCCAAGATTTTCGATAGCAGCTCTCAACTTCTGCTAATGGAGGCACGGGGTATCCCAAATGCTTATCCGCTGCTGCTATTTGCGGGCGTGTCCAGCTTGCTAGGTGGGGCGGCCCTTATCTCAGGGCGTTACGTCAAACTCGCCACTTACGGCTTTGTGTTTTATGTGTTCTTAGTGAATGTACTGATCCATCCTTATTGGATCGTTGAAGCTGAGATGCAGAATTTCGTGAAGAACCTCGCTATCATGAGCGGCCTTTTGGTCCTTGCAGGGCACGCGCAATTTCGGTGGCCATCACTCAGCAATTGGTGGAAGAGCGACGCTGCTGTCTTTAATGTCTAACAACGACCTAAGCCAGCGATCTTGCTGATTAACCGGTGTCTTGTGTGCGTCGCTTGTGAGGCGCGAACCCCTCACGGAGAAACGGTGTCTAACCCCACTGAACGCGGTGCCCGAGGAGGGGCACCAGCCAGCCGGCCTGACGATCGCTTGGCTGCTGACTGGGTTTCCGGTGGTGTGGGCTGAGCAGTGGGAGGCGATTGGAGCGCAGCGTCTTGACACGGGCGAGCGCGCGTCAACCTCGGCATCAGAGTCCGCCATGCGCTAACATCGAAACTGGATCACCCCTCCGGGGCAGGCCAATGTCAGTTCGCTCGGGGTTGGGTCCGGTTTCCAAGGCGATTCAAAAACCAGTCGGCTCCTGGGCCCTTTATCTAACTGAAAAGGCTTGTGGTTTTTGGCTCGGCACCAAATCGCCACGGTGCGGAGGTCTGGAGACTATCCGAGCATTCGGGGAGAAAATCGGTCAGTTTCTTGGAAACCCAGTGCGGAACAGGTTTGGCTAAACACTGTAATACAACGGGTTTTTCTGGCCTCGCCACTAGCTCAGAGAGAGTTGTCACGAGTGGCGCTGGCGGAGGAGGAGGGATTCGAACCCTCGATAGGCTTGCACCTATAACGGTTTTCGAGACCGCCGCATTCGACCACTCTGCCACCCCTCCGGTGCGCCTTGCAGATCGCGCTGCAAGTTGATCAAGGGCGCGGTGTTTAAGCACCAAACGCGGCTCTGGCAAGACGTGGTTTGCAGGCGGCCCTGCTGGTCCTATGTCCTTTCCGCATAAGATGCGTGAGTTGACTGGCATGAAGGACACAAATGTGTGTAAACGACAGGTTATGCATGAGCCTGACACCATCCCTGCAGATAAAAAAGACAACCGCCCCGTTGCAGCGTTTGATGTGGATGGCACGCTGACGTGGGCAGATTCCTTTGTGTTGTTCTTGCGCTTTGTTGCCGGCCGCTTCGGGTTTGTAGTCAAGATTGTGCAACTGATCCCCGTCTTTTTGACCTATCGACTGGGTAGGGTACCCCGCAGTGCGGTGAAGGAGAAGACGCTCCACGTCTTTCTGGCGGGGATGAGCGCGGAGGATTATCTGGCGCGGTGCCGGGCTTTTGCGCAGACTATTTATCCTATCATCGCGCGGCCCGACGCAGTGGCACGATTGCGGGCGCATTTGGGGGTTCGCGATCAGGTGGCTTTGGTCTCAGCTTCATTGCGCGACTATTTAGCTGTGTGGGCAGAGGAGCTTGGCGTAGATCATGTGTTGGCGAGCGAAGTTGAAATCGTCAATGGACAGCTGACCGGACGCTTATTGGGCGATAATTGCTGGGGACCTAGCAAACTCGCCGCAATTGAAGCAAATTTCGGTGCCGCCCCACTGGTCGCCGCTTATGGCGATACACGCGGCGATAAGGAGATGCTGGCAGCAGCGCAAAACCCTGGCTTTCGCATCTTTGAAGAGGCACCGCGCAATCGCTTCTTTCATTTGTTTTCGCTTTATGCTGGCAAACATATGGAACGTAGGCTGACGAATCGGCTTTAGTACGCTTGAGTAGCTTTTGGGCAGCCTGTGTGCATAGCGCAGTTTAAGAGAGAGAACGCATGGACGGTCATGAAGTCTCAGTCTGGTGTGTCTCGGATGGTCGGATCGGAATTGAACGCCAGACCTTAGCAGTTGCCTATGCCTTGAGCGAGCGGGTCCCCACTAGGATCAAACTACTTCGACTACAACCGACCGGGTTTCAAGTCTCCCTACCACCCAGCTTGTGGCTGATGCCAAAGTCCGCTCTTTCCATCGAACAGGCAGCGCGTTTGCAGGCCCCATGGCCGGATGTTTGGATTGCCAACGGTCGTCGTTCTATACCCTATTCTTTGCGGATGAGAAAGTGGAGTACAGGTCAAAGCCTTGTGGTGCAATTGCAAGATCCGCGCATAAGCCCCAAACGCTTTGATCTGGTTGCCCCACCCCAACATGATGGCGTGAAGGGCGACAATGTCATCACAACCCTTGGCGCACCCGTTTGGTATACCAAGAAGCAGGTTGAAACCGCACTCGCCCAAATTCCGGAGCCACGTCACCTTGGCAAGCGAAAGGTGATGGTGATTTTGGGCGGCACATCTAAACGACATCAGCTCAGCCTCGCGCGCGCCCACGCCATTGTCGCAGAATTACAAAGGCTGGCGCATCAAGATGTTCATCTAATGATCACGACGTCGCGGCGGACGCCCAAATCTGCTGAGGACTTGTTTCGCGCCTTTGCCTTTACGTCCGGCGCAGACTTCTTTGCCAATGAGAAGCGTGATGGCCCGAATCCTTATCTTGCTTGGTTGGCCCAAGCCGATGCTGCTTTGGTGACGGAAGACTCCACCAATATGATGACCGATGTCGCATTTTTTGGCATCCCAATGCATCTGATCAAGCTGGAGGGCGGGGATGCTAAATTCGACCGCCTACATGCAGCTTTTATCGAACGCGGCTCGGCGCGCTGGTTTAACGGCAGCCTGACCCAGTGGACTTACGAACCCATCCGCGACGCCATGGCGATTGCTGAAGCCATTCAAGCGAACCTTAACCTGATCACACGCTAAAATCTGCGCGGGTCTACCAGCGCAACAAACGCCCGCCGACCATCGCCCCAATGGCAGCTGCAAAGCCAATCCCTGCAACATACCAAATCGTGACAAAGGCAACGGAGTCGACAGAGCAGAACAGGGCATAAACCATGGCCCCTACCCCGCCCGACAATGCCCCAATGGCCGCGCCAGCTAAGGCCAATCGTGTCGGTGCAGCTTCTCTCATCGCCCAGACCAGCAGCAGGGCTGTCGGCAAGCCGCAGACGGGAATTAAGATGACACACCACGGAAAGCCGCCAGCAGCAAAAGCGGCAAACCGGTATCCCGGCTCTGTGGCCATCAAGGCAATCAGGCCAATTGCGATCGCAGATAGGATCACCAAACCCAGTGGCGTCGCGAGACGGCGTATGGTCCCAGTGGCACCGGAAATCGGCTTTGCAAGGCGCAGAGCAAGCCCGCCGGCGAAGGTTGCAATAAAGGCCGAGAAGCCAGCCTTCATAGCCACCAATGGTGCAGCCACGCCAATATCAGGGCGGAAACCCATGAACACGCGGAGCAATACCAGCCCCAAAAAGAGGCCAACAATCAAGGCCAAGGCCAAGCGACGATAAAGACGGTCGGGAGTCGCTGTCTCAGGCGTTCGCGCCAAGGCTTCAATCAGTTCATCCGTCTTCATGATTGGTCTCCTGGCGCTGAAGTGCCAACAAGACGCATGAGGGTCTGGAGGCCGCGATGGATGGAAATTTTTATATCCGGAGCACTCCAGCCGGTCTGGGCGGAGGCTTCGGCAATGCTCAGTTCCTTGAGCTTTACCAACTCAATCGCCGTTCTCTGCTTAGGTGGCAAATCGGCTAGTAAACGGGCAATATCGCGACTTGGGTCGCCAGCCTCAGTTTCTTCAGCCGACAATGCATGTTCAAAATCTTCAATCGGAAGGTCAAGTCCCCGCTTACCTGTGCGACGCCATCGATCAATCATCCGATAGCGCGCAATGGCATAAGTCCAAGCCAATACTTTCTGTTCTGGATCAAACATCGCCCGTTTTGTGTAGATGGCGATCAAAGTCTCCTGCACCAAGTCTTCAGCGTCTTCAGGCATTTCACCCTTATTCCGGAAAAAGCCCCGCAAGCGCGGTGCCAGTCCGTCGAGTAGGCAACGCGTCGCGACTGGATCGCCTGCTTGAGCGCCCAGCATCCACGCATGCAATTGGGTTTCGTCTGATGTCAAATTCGCCTGCCTAACAAGCAATACGCGACCACCTATAGGATGGTTACATTTAACGCAGAAGAGGGTTTGGCATGATTGCAGAAGCGAGGCTTGCGCTTTTTCAGATTTCGGCCACCTTAGCTTCTATGAGCTTAATGATCCGCCGCGCCGAACAAAGTGATGCCCCTTCGATTGCTGAATTGCAACAAACGACTTGGCGTGAGACATACGCCGGCCTGTTGCCGACCCCCGTGTTAGACGGCTTAGCACTGCCGCGTCTTTATCGAACTTGGCGGGCAGAATTGATCCGCCAAGATGGGGATTTAGATCATGGAATTTTTGTGGCTGAAACCGAAGACGGCAAGGCTTTGGGCTATGCAACTTGTGGCGCAGCAACTGGTCAAGCCACCGATATTCTAGGCGATGGCGAAATCCAGCAGATTTATGTGAAAGCTTCCCATCAAGGTCGCGGACTGGGTCGCGCTCTGATGTTGGCTTGTTCGCGCTGGCTTTTGATGCGTGGTCTGTTTTGCGGTGGCCTTTGGGTCGTGAAGGGCAATGATAAGGCCCGCGCCTTCTATGAATCAATCGGCGGCGAAATGGCCGGTGACAAGCGCGATTCCATGCAGGGCTGGCAAATTCCGGTTGTGGGATACACGTGGTCAGACCTCTATGAATTGGCGGGCCTTGAATCTGAAGTGCCCAGCTGGCTTTAAGCTCGAACTAAATCTCCGACTAAATCCACTTGCCCAGTCGCGCAATCGAGAAAATCAACGCTGAAGACGCAACCATCAGGCCTGCGGCCCAGTATGGCCCCAAGGGGTCTTCGAAGATGGTCATGTGCTGAAAATTCATACCAAAGGCCGACGCCAGTAAGGTGGGCGGCGCAAACAGCAAGGTCACAACCGCCATTGCCTTCAAGGTCTCATTCTGGCGCGCACCAACTAAGCCTAATGTGGCATCTAAGAAGAAAGTAAGGTCATTGGTCAAGGCTTCGGCCTGACGCTGCAGAGTTTCAACATCGGTCACGAGAAGGTTCAAGCGTTCCTTGGAAACGGACCAGGCCGGACCATGGGCCAAAACAAAGCGCGACAAGCGTGATAAACTCGACAGGGAATCCCGCGATTGGCTCGCCCCTGCCCCCAGTTGACCCAAGCGCTTCAAAATCGTTTCCAAGCGGATGGTGCGACGACTAACCAAGACCCGTAGGTTCAAGTCTTCTAACTCTTGCGCGCTGGCACTTAGAAAATCGGCAACCCGCTCAACCAAGCTCTCAATCAGGGCCAGCAGCACGTCTGGGCCCGTCTCAACCTCAGCCAGATCAGCCGAGGCGCGCCCTTCATTGGCCTCAAAGGCGCGTAGCGGGCAAGTGCGGACAGTGATCAAGGCGGTCTTGGTCAAAAAGAAGCTGACAATTTCACGCTTATGGGCAATGGGGGGAAGTTTCGTCGGCGTTTCAGCTTTTGCGTCTGGTTTCGCGCGCGCCACGACAGTCGCATGCAAGACCATTACGTCATTTTCGAGATAGAAGCGGGCCGACTCCTCTAAGGCTGCACGCTCCGCCTCTGATGGGGCATCAATCCCAAAGGCTTCTTCGACCAATTGCTCCTCGCCGCGCGATGGATCCAACAGATCGATCCAGATTACGTCCGGCGCTGCAAGGTCTTCGGCTTTAGGTTCGTTAAGTACAGTAGGCCCCGTGGCCTGGCGGGATAAAAGACTGAGTGTCATGATAAATGGGTTTAGACCTGTTTGCGGCAATACCAAATTCTAAGATTAGCCTGACTTCAAAGGCTGGCCAATAGACCCAGAAAATTAGGCAACGTCGCGCACGCGGGTACGTTTGGTCACCGCACGCTCGAGAGAATCCACCACTTGATTCGATAGATTGAGATCTTTGCCGGCCAAATCCAGCAATTGCTTCACAGCATAGCCATGCATCTCAACGATATCCGCCTCAAGCTTGCCTTGCGCAGTCGCGAGATCGGCATACTTAAGTAATGACATGGCTGCGCGTTCCAGCAGTGCATTACGGTTTTTCTGGGCACGGGCGGCGGTGACTTCACCAGTACTGGTAATGTCCTCGGTCGAGGTTTCTTCGATCACATCATTGCCAGCAAGATCGATCAAGAACTGTGCATCGCCCTGTATCAAATTATGTTCAACCTCGAACTCATTCATGATGGCCATCCGATCGGCCTCTCGCCGCTTTAGGCCAGACATAATGGGATCGACCTTACGACGGCGGCACGGACCGATATAAGTGTCCGACACAATGAAGGGGCGCTGCATATTGACCGCAGCATCAATACGTTCTGCAACACCCATCGTAGTGAATGGCTTGGCCAAAAACTCGTCCACGCCGGCATCACGCGCCGCCATCAGACATTTCTTTGTGCCAAAACTGGTAACCATAATGATCGGCATCGAGGGGTTGAAGCGCGGATTTTTTGACCGGATTTCTTGGCGAATGCGTTGCGCCAAACCGATGCCCGAAAGGCCCGGCATATTAAAATCGGTGATTACCAAGTCTATCGGCTCTGCCTCTAGGGTCAACAAAGCGCGATCGGATCGATCCGAAGTCGACAGTCGAAACATACCTAAGCCATTAAGAATACTTGTGAAAATGGTCCGAATGTGCGTGTGGTCGTCCACCAGCAGGATCCGCTTATTCGCAAAATCCTGCACTTTTGTTTCAGTCATTTTTCTAACAGACGACATCACACACCCAAATAACTTTAGCTCAGCAGCTAGGGCCTATTCCATAAATTTAGGTTTAACCGCATGGCCAAACGTGTGCGTCTCTTCATTCAGAAGCGTAATTTTTCACACAGGAACCATTTGATTTAGGGAGTCATGCCAGCCTTCAAGGCAAACCCATAGGCGGCCAATGCCAAGGGTTTCACGCGATCGGCATTATCTTGAGCATGGGCGCTTGCGGCCGTGCCATCTCGAACACGACCCACAATCCCTTGTATAATCCCGGCTAAACGGAACATGTTATAGGCAAAGTACCAATCGATATTCTCAATGCTTTTGCGACCAGTCCCTTGGCAATAAAGCTCAATATAGCGCTCCATCGACGGAATGCCCAAGGCTTCCAGGTCAAGCCCGGCAAGGCCTGAGCGCTGGCCAGAAGGCATGACCCAATTCATCAAATGATAGGTGAAGTCACCCAATGGATCACCCAGCGTCGAAAGCTCCCAATCCAGCACCGCCAACACACGCGATTCTGTTGGATGCAGGATCATATTATCGAGACGGAAATCGCCATGTACGATGCTGGTAGTCTCGCCTTCCGGCACACTGGTCGGCAGCCACTCGATCAAGCGATCCATTTCAGGGATTTTGGTGGTTTCTGAGAGCTGATATTGTTTGGTCCAACGGCTGATCTGGCGGGAAAAATAAGACCCTGCTTTCCCAAAGTCTTCCAGCCCAACCGCCTTATAATCGGTGGCATGCAGGGCTGCTAAGGTCGCGATCTTAGCCTCATAAATGGCCGTACGCTGGGCCGGCGTGCAATCAGGTAAAGAGCCATCCCACAAAATCCGACCCTCAACAGAGTCCATGATGTAAAAGATCGTGCCAATCACACTTTCGTCCATGCATAGCCCAAAGGGCTTGGCAACGGGAAAGCCAGTTGGATAAAGGGCTGAAATCACCGCGAACTCACGGTCAACAGCATGAGCCGACGGAAGAAGCTTCCCAGGTGGCTTGCGACGAAGCACGTAGTTCTGGGTCGGCGTAATGATCTGATACGTGGGGTTCGACTGGCCGCCCTTGAACTGGCGAATCTCCATCGGCCCCGCAAAGCCTTCGACATTGACTTCCATCCAAGCATGCAACGCAGGCTCGTCCAGCTGATAGCGTGGGTCCACAGGCTTCGTGCCACTGAAAATATCTGCTTCAGTATCGCTCATGGTGATGGCTCCCTAACTGATCATTATTGTTGTATCATTGCTTTTGGTCTGTCGAACTTTAACCTGCTTGCTGCGCAGGGGAAGGCTTTTTTCCAGCCCAACGACACCTAGTCCAACTTAAAGACTTCATCCGCCAAGGTTTAGTTCGCGCCAGCCAATGTCGCGGCGATGAAATCCCATCGGCCAATCCAGCGCGTCTACAACCTGATAGGCAGTATCCACAGCGGCTTGCAGGTTAGGCCCAAGGCCAATGGCGTTGAGGACACGGCCACCGGCCGACCGCAGCTTACCATCTTCATCGCGCCGGGTTCCCGCATGCAGCAACACCCCGCGCGGGATCGCCGATGCTTCAACTTCACCACGGATTTCAGAACCCGTTATCGGGTCTTCGGGATAGCCTTGGGCGGCCATCACCACCAAAGCAGCAGTCTGGTCCGACAGGCGAAACTGGGGCCCAGCATCCAGCCTGCCCAGCGCGCACGCCATCAGGAGCTGGGCTAAGTCGCCTTCAAAACGTGCCATCAATACTTGGCACTCAGGGTCGCCAAATCGAGCATTGTACTCGACCAGCTTGGGCCCCGAAGGCGTTAACATCAGGCCAGCATAAAGCACTCCGCAAAATGGCATGCCTAATTTCTCCATCGCGGCCATGGTCGGCTCTATAAAGCGCGCCATGATATCCTGCACGAATTCTGGCGTTGCATGGCGGGTTGGCGAATAGGCCCCCATGCCGCCCGTATTTGGGCCACGTTCGCCATCAAAGGCACGTTTATGGTCTTGAGCGGAGCCCAGATAGACCGCCCGCTTCCCATCACACAGGGCAAAAAACGACACTTCCTCGCCCGTCATGAATTCTTCAATGACCAAGCGGGCTCCAGCACCGCCGAAACGGCCATCGGCCATCTCATGGATCGTTATTTTCGCGGATTGAAAGTCTGGCGCAATCACGACGCCTTTGCCCGCTGCCAAACCGTCAGCTTTGATAACATAGGGTGCGTTCACAGTCCCCAAATAAGCGATCGCCGCATCCGCAGAGGTGAATGTGGCAAACCCGGCAGTCGGGATGTTATTGGCCTCACAAATAGTTTTGGTGAAGGCTTTCGAGCTCTCCAATTGCGCCGCCGCTTTGGTTGGCCCAAAGCAGGCAATATTCTTTTGCGTCAAAGCATCAGCGAGGCCCGCAGCAAGGGATACTTCAGGTCCTACCAAGACCAAATCAATCCGCTGCGCCACCGCCAGTTGCACCAGCGCTGCAACGTCGTCGACGCTGACTGGAGAAACCGGGGCAATCGCCGCAATGCCGGGGTTGCCGGGGGCGACCAACAGAAACGTCACTGACGGGCTGTTATTCAAGGCAAGGGCGAGAGCATGTTCGCGTCCACCAGAGCCGACCAGCAATACACGCATCTTTTCCCCCTGCCTGCTGCTAGACTGGGCTAGGCAGTAAGGCCGATGAGGTCAAGATGACGGTCCTTTTCTTGACCGCGCGATTGCAGCATTGGGGCTAATTCACTGCGGGTTTTGCCTTTAATCGGTCCTGTTTTATTCGTAAGGGGCAAGGTGAGGCTTTAGCGGCCCGAATTCGCTCATTATACGTGAACGATTTGGCACTAAACAACAGTGTGGCTGACCACCGACCAAAGCGGCCAACGCACTGGATCGATGGGAAGCCGAAGCGAGGGAAGAGCTTGCGTACCAAGGATCTCGGGCCAATTGTGATTTCAGATTTGGGGCATTCGCGTCCCCAATTCTGGACCATTGCGACCGTTGGTACCGTTCATTTGATCCTATCTGCCGTGTTGCTTACTTCAACTGGCCCGCTCCTTGAACCCGGGTTTCTTGACAACGTTGAGATTGTGACGCTGCCACAAACCGCTGATACGCAGACGAAAGCGCCTGTGCCGACGGAGCGAAACCCAGCGCCAGTGGTACCTATGGCAGAACCACCCCAACAACGTGTCGAACCACCTGCAGAGATAATTCCGGTACCACCGCCGCCAGTCGAAGCACCGATCCCCCCGCCGCCTGCCCCGACGAAGCAAGTTGCGCCAGAGGTGCCCAAGGCCCCGCCAGTCCTGTCTCAAGCCAATAATCTGAAGGCGGATGTTGCTCCCGCCCCCGTGGAAGAAGTTGCACCTATACCCTTCAAGCCAATCGCAGCCCCCTTGCCCAAGCCCGTTACGCTGCGACCTGCTTCACCAATACTGACACAACCGACACCAGAGGCGCTGCAAGTTAAAGGGCAAAGACTGAAGGCTTCCAGCGCGCCAGCGGTGCAAGCGGCTCCGAACCTGCAAGTGCCAGATATGGTCGAAGACGAAGAGCCCCCACCCTATCAGCCAAGTCCCTTACCGACTTTAGCTCCTGCTTCTGCGCCAAATCTGCGCACCTTGCCCAACCGCCCGATCACCGCGACGCCCGCGCTGCCTAAAGTCCAGGTGCCCCAGATCAAAGCGGCGGACTTACGGGTTCCCGAAGAACCAGCGGTTGCGAATGCGAGTGGCGGTAATGCGGCAGCCGCAGGTGGCACGAGCGGCGGCGGCGCGGCTTCACAAGCCCGCGCTCAAGCGGGTATAGGCACATCGGGCGGCGTCACGTCACTTGGCGGGACCTTTGCGGGTGGGGGGGTAACGTCGGCACCCAGCGGCGGTGGTCAGGCCGGC
>JBEAVQ010000014.1:0-35135 GCA_041160865.1 Pseudomonadota bacterium
GACGGATTGCCGCTGTCGTGCTGGCGCTCCCATGTACAACTTGGCCCATAGTGCATCCTTCCATTCCTGCATGGATAATGCACCATCAAACTCCGGGACTAAACACGTCGACGCCAAGGTTGGCGAAGGATTGGTGACAATCCAAATTCTAGGCCGAAACGCTATGGAAGAGCCTTGGTCCCTACTAGGTAAAGGGCGGGGGGAAGCCAGTTCTAGCGCTATTTCATTACGCCAACGGCCGATCCGCATGATCCGGATCGAAGCAGACCGCCGCCTCGGGGATTTTGCTGCCGTGCCTGCTGTTCGCTTTGGCATTGAGTCGCCAGAGATTGCATTTGTGACAAGCGGCAAGCAACCCTTCACCTTGGCAGTCGACCACCCGGATGCCGCCGACGTGTATTTACCGATCGGCGACATTGCGAGCGCCAATCCCAGCAGGATTCCCGAAGCAAGTATAATTGACGCAGCCATCCGTACTCTGACTTTGTCAACCATCAGCGCAGGCAGCGCCCCCTTAGGAAACCGCGGTCCGGTGGGCCATCCAGCTGGGCGAAACGTTACTTCAGGCAGGGACTGCCTTGCAACTTTGATCCAACAGGAACACGAAAGCACACACACCGGGCTAGTTCCGAACGTGTGAGCTTTGGAGATACAAGTTCGGCGTTTGCCAAGCCACTCATTGAAGTGCCCGCAGTCTTCGGCTGCCTCAATATCCGCTTTCGGGCTTGGGTGAATTGCCCGTTTTTGAACTAGTTTGGCGTAAAGCAGACCAAGTTAGTTCCGCAAATCCACGGCACAAATGGTGCCATTAGTTTTCACCTTTTAGGAGGCCTAGGAAGAACTTCAATGCGGCGCTTTGCTTGCCCTGAAGCTGCTAGGTGACTGTGTCGCCCCAAATCCGGCCCTCAAGGCGTCACGCCTTTGCGCGTTTCGATCCGCAAGGGGCGAAGTTGCGCGTTGATCGAAATTAGCGTGATCGGCAAACCGACCATGCCCCTTGACCGCCAGCTTTGGGTACAATCACAGATCAAGGCTAAACCGGGTTCGCGCCTTCGCTCAAGATTTCGAGATAGGCGCTGTATTGCCACAAACGGTCACGCAAGCGACCTGTGATTTCGCGGACGATTCCAAGCTTCTCAAGCGCCTCAAGAGCGCGAGTGATCGATGGGATGGTGAGGCCAGTGGCTTGCTTTAGTCGACCCGTGGATACAATCGGGTTTGCTTGTAACGCCGCATGAACACGCAAGACTGTTGAGGCGGGCCGACCCAGCGCCTCAATCTGCGCTCTGTCATGGGCAAAGACCGCAAGGATGCGGCCTGCAGCTTCGGTGGACTGGGTGGCAATCTCAAGCACGCCCTCGAGAAAGAAGGTCAGCCATTCTTCCCAAGCGCCATCGCGCCTCACTTTGGTGAGGAGCTCATAGTAGCGCTCACGGTGGGTCTTTAGGTAAAGCGATAGGTAGAGCACGGGCTCGCTCAAAGCCTTCTCAGCGCATAGGAGCAGCGTCACTAGCAAGCGACCGAGGCGACCATTGCCATCCAAGAAAGGGTGGATGGTCTCAAACTGAACATGCAGGAGTGCAGCGCGCACAAGCAGCGGCAGGTCATGGCCCTGCCCGTGTAGCCAGACTTCCGCCTGCCCCATTAAGGCAACAACATCTTGGGCGGGTGGCGGCAAAAAAGTGGCGTTGCCAGGCCGTGTGCCCTCAACCCAGTTTTGTGTGGTCCGAAAGGCCCCAGGCTGCTTGCTTGCCCCGCGACCACCCCGCAGCAAGATCTCATGCATCTCGCAAATCAGACGCAGCGAAATTGGAAAGCCCACTTCAAGGCGCGAAAGCCCGTGTTGAATAGCTGCCACATAGTTTGAGACCTCTTCGACATCATGAAGGCCAAACCGCGTTGCGCGATCATTTTCATGCATCAATAGATCGGTGAAGGAGCTTTGGGTGCCCTCGATCTGGGACGACACCAAAGCCTCCTTGCGCACATAGAAGTAGAGGAACAGTTTGGTGTTCGGCAAAAGGGCGCTCATCCCATCCAGTCGCCCCAGAGCTTGATTGGCTCGATCCAATAGACCGAACAGGGGCTCCAGCTGAAGCGGCGGATTAGGCGGTAAGGGCGGCGGGATAAAAGCGCGCACGACTTCCCCGCCAGTAACCGTTTCACAGTATTGGCCCAGCCTTTTTGAAGGGCTGACTTCGGATGATGAGGAAGTTGGACTATTCACACACGTGTTAATAGCGGGAGTCACTATTAAAAGAAAGTGCCATTTTCTTTATTAGTGAAGATGCTTTGCACAGCTATCTAAACGAATCGCAACGATCAGAATGCGTTGGAAACATCCTGAAAGCGCCGAGATGCCCGTTTGCTATCAATAATCTGGTGGTCACTGCTGCTACCACTGCAAAAAAAGTCTTTGCAGATCATTCTGTTAGGTTTTTGGCATTTGGTAGCAAATTGGTAGCAGACCCCAGTGGGGTTTGGCTTGGTTCTAGCTAAGTAATTGATTTGATGGCGCGCCCGGAGCGATTCGAACGCCCGACCCTCAGATTCGTAGTCTGATGCTCTATCCAGCTGAGCTACGGGCGCGCTGAGGCGGCGTCATTAGACGGCGCTGAGGCGAAGATCAAGCGTCTTTGGCTGCATAGACGCCACGCATGACAGCCCGAGCCAAACAATCCGCAGCCAGAGCCCCAATTCGGGCGAGATTGAAGTGGGTTGGCTCGGCCAAGCTTTGATGAGCCGTGGACATGGCGAACACGACATCGCCATCAAACGGAGCAAAAATTGGTCGAATGGCGCGGGCAAGGCCAGCGCTGGCCATTTGGGCAACCCGCTTGGCTTGGGCGGGCGTCAGCGCCACATCGGTGGCCACACAGGCAATGGTAGTATTGGCGCGGCCCACCGCCGCGGGATTGGCCTTGGCGGGGCCCCAATCGTCACCATCGACCACGAGTGTAGGGTCCGGACGAATGCCACCGGCTTCACCATTTTGTTCCAACGGCCAAGCCCAAAAGGCGTCACTACCCGGCATGATCACACTGCCAAAGCAATTGACAGCAACAATGGCCCCAACATGGATACCATCGGCCGTGCGTTGACTGGCTGAGCCTAAGCCACCGCGCAGCTGCCCCGCCCGGGCGCCAATGCCAGCCCCATGAGCCCCCAGCTCAAAGCGGTCTGAGACTGTTTCAACGGCGCGCGCGCCAAGTGCCCGGTATGGTGGGTCTTGGCCCCAACCTTTATTGCCGCCATTGGCCAAGTCGTAGAGAATGGCAGCCGGCACAACCGGTGACCGCGGCACACCTGGTAGATCAATCAACCCAAAACCACGCCCACGCGCACCTAAAACGCTTGCCACGCCATCTGCAGCCGCCAAGCCGTAAACAGAGCCACCCGATAAGACGAGGGCATCAATCGCATCCACAAGGTTCTCAGGCGCTAAGGCATCGCTTTCCCGCGTGCCGGGCCCACCGCCGCGCACATCGATGCCACATACGGCGGAAATATCAGGATAGATCACGGTGACGCCCGTCAGCGCGGTCACATCTTCGGCTTGGCCAATTTTTAGGCCGGGCACATCAGTAATTAGGTTCATAAGTGGTTGCATCGGGGTTTTATATCGCTTTAACGGTCGTGGGCCTATAGCCCGATCTGGATTACAGCGCTGAACCAGCAGCGACACTAAAACGATTTATGAGTTTAGGCACCCCCATGGTCTCTGCGTTACCGAAGGTACTCTTTCGCCGCCACATACTGTCAGCGGTCGCGAGTGTGTTGATGGTAGCGATAACAGGAACTGAAGCGGTCAGTGCCGAACCAAAGGCCCAGGCGAACGCGCGGGTCCGCGTGTATGTTTCCTCAGTCGGTGCTGCCGCGATTGAACGCACCCGTCAACGTTTGGCTTTTGCCTATTCAGACCTCGGCTTGACCTTGGGTGCCCCGGTCTATTTTCGCTTAATCAGAGAGCAAGACCGACTAGAAGTCTGGGTGAAGTCGCCATCTGGTTCCTATAGCCGACTCCGGAACTTTAAAATCTGCAGCAAGGACGGGGCGTTAGGACCACGCCAAAACACGTCGACTGGCCAGCCCGAAGGCTTTTATGCCGTTACCGCTTCACAAATGCGACCACAGGGGGTCGGCTATTTAGGGATCAATCTCAATTGGCCAAACACTTATGATCGCGGGCGCGGCTGGCGCGGAGCGGCCAGTTTGCTGCAGGCAGGTTGCGCCTCGGGGCGACATTACGGGCTAACCGATCAAGATATGGAAGAAGTCTATACTATCGCCTATTCGGCGCTGGTGAACGGACAGGCATCGATACCCTTCCATATTTTTCCGTTTCAAATGACGTCGTTTCGGATGTTGCAAATAGGCCAAGGGCCGAAGGCAAGCTTCTGGCGAGACCTTGAGCCAGCTTGGCGGGCCTTTGAGCGCACAAAAACGCCGCCCCAGATCAAAGTCCATGGGCGGCGCTATCGCGTTAGTGAAAGCAAGTAGTCGGTACTGCTCCAATCCCGACCAAAGTCTTATTCTGGATTGTAATCGCCCAAATCTGGTTGATCATCGTCGCCACTTGGTGCTGTCTCGCCCATATCACGCGCAGTAGCCGCTGCAGAAGCAGAGCCATCCAACAAGGACAGATTGATTGCTTTTGGGCCTTTACCAAAGCGGTCAGGCAAGGTTTGGAAAGCCAAGCGCTGATCTGGTTCCAACAGTTCAAAGCCAGAGCGCTGAACCGCTGATATGTGCACAAACACATCTGCGCCACCACCATCAGGGGTGATGAAACCAAAGCCACGCTCTGCATTGAAGAACTTCACAGTGCCTTCATGATTTTCCAAAGGCTCGCGCGGGGCACGATCCTCAAAGTTGCGAGGGCCACGGTCGCCGCCGCCAAAGTCACGGCGTGGAGGACGATCACCAAAGCCACCGCCGCCTTGTGGACGGTCGCCATATTGACGGGGTGGACGGTCGCCAAAGCCACCGCCGCCTTGTGGACGGTCGCCATATTGACGGGGTGGACGGTCGCCAAAGCCGCCGCCTTGTGGACGGTCGCCATATTGGCGTGGTGGACGGTCGCCAAAGCCACCGCCGCCTTGTGGACGGTCGCCATATTGACGAGGTGGACGGTCACCAAAGCCACCGCCACCTTGTGGACGGTCGCCATATTGGCGCGGTGGGCGGTCGCCAAAACCGCCGCTACCGCCGCCGAAGCCACCGCCACCACCAAAGTCACGGCGTGGTGGACGGTCATTGAATGAAGGTGATGGTGCGTCGAATGAAGGTTCTTCCATGCCACGTGCGCGTTCACGTGGCTTCTTCTTCTTGTCGCCTGGCTTGGTATCTTCGTCGTCGTCGTCGAAACGCATGTAATTCCCCGGGAACCGACGGAGCAGGGTTGCGCCGCCACAGGGTCATCTCGACTGAGACAGACCCGCACAAAGCCGAGGCTATCTGGTCTTGCACGCAATGAATGGGGCGTGTGCGACCAGTAGCGGGGCCGGTGCGGTCATTTCAGTTTGTTAAAATGAACCTGCTATCGCCTTATGCGCGAGTGTGAGACGAGAAGCAACCTCACCAACGGCCAGAAATTCGCGCTATTTCAGCCTTTGCCCCGCTTCCGCGTGCAAAAAGTGACGCCAGATAGCTCCCCGCCTCGGCCAAAGCATCTTCTAGGCCAAATGGCGGGTTGGCAATTGTCACCCCAGCACTGACCAAACCTTGGCCTTCATGGGGCGAGCAAACCTGTAAATCGGCGGCCAACAAACGCGCTTCAGTCTCGGCCAAAGCGCGGCGATATTCACCTGTTACATAGTGATCTTTGTCAGCATGCCAAAGAATGTAGGTCCCGGTTGCCCAGCGGCTGAGGCCATCTTGCAAAACTTCGACCAAGCGCTCAAATTCTCCCGGTCGCTCAAACGGCGGATCGATAAGCACCAGTCCACGGCGTTCAATAGGTGGCAAGTGGGCACGAACCGCCTGCCACGCATCGCGGCGCTCAACCTTGATGTTGCGGGCGCGCTTAAACCTTGCGGCCAAGATTTCATAATCAACCGGGTGCAGCTCACAGAACAAAGCTTTGTCCTGATATCGCAGCATTTCTGCAATCAACGCAGGGGACCCGGGATACGTATTGGGGCCATCGCCCGCTGCCGCGACAAGGTCGAGGTAACGCTTAACCGGCGCGGGTGGGTCTTCGGCCGCCCATAAACGAGCGATGCCATCTTGCCACTCAGGGCTACGTGTGGCCTCGTCGCTGGAAAGGTCATAGGTGCCAATGCCCGCAAACACATCCAAGACGCGGAACGGGGCTTCTTTCAGCCGCAAATGGTCGATGCTCAAAACCAGGGCTAGATGCTTCCATACATCGGCGAAATTACCGGCGTGAAAGGCGTGACGGTAATTCATGTAGCTGGACCGCCCTCGTCTGATAGATCGGCCATAGCCTCTCCAAATGGATCGGATCGCTTAGAGCGAATAATCATGCCCCAAGACAAAATCCCGAGGCCAATGGGCAGGCCCAAAAGATAGTCGAGATATTGGAACAGGGTTTTAGCCTTGTCAGAGCGCGCTGCTCGCCAAACAACTAAGGCTTTTGGCGCCACAGCCTCTTTACTGAGATAGACGCGGGTACCGCGCACGGCGACTTGAACCTTATTCTCGTCCTCGATCAGATAAACTCCGACAACTCGGCTTTGAAGACTGGCACGATAAGGCACAATCGCTACCCGCTTGGCCTCCGTGTGGCGCTTGCCCATCCATTGAGTGAGATCGATAGCCGTGGGCCAAGCCGACATCAAACTGATGGCTAAGCCGATAATCGCCACCAATGTGCCGAGTTCCCGCGGATTATCCGGCACGATGAATTTCCGCTTGAGGATAGGCGGCACAAAACTCATATTCTTATGCTGATGATAATTGGGCATGCCTCGATTTAACCCAGACTGCGGCTAAGGGCTACAGCGCCACGCCTTCGCCGCGCAGAGCGGTTGCTGCGATCCAACCGCCACCAAGAACTCGGTCACCATTGTCGTTGGGGTCATAAAACACACAAGCCTGTCCAGGCGCGACGCCTTCTTCGGGATCATCCAACACCACCGACCAGCCAGCGCCAATCCGTAACGTGCCCGGAACCGGCGGACGGGTTGAACGGACACGCGCTAACACACGTCGCCCATCAAGCGCATCTTCGCCGGCGACGTGTTCGCCGATCCAATTCACGTCTGTGAGGGTAATATGCGAAACGGCTAAGCATTCCTTTGGGCCTACAAAGACTTGCTTGGCGGCTGCGTCGAGCTTGACTACAAACAGCGGCTCCCCCGTGGCTATGCCAAGGCCGCGTCTTTGACCCACCGTGAAATGGATCACACCGTCGTGGGTGCCCAGCACACGTCCATCCACATGCACAATTTCACCCGGCTCAGCCGCACCGGGGCGCAGCTTAGCCACCACATCTGCATATTTACCATTGGGGACAAAGCAAATGTCTTGGCTGTCGGGCTTGATTGCCACAGGTAGGTTCAGGCTGGCCGCGATATCGCGTACGGCGGGCTTGGGAAGGTCTGCCAATGGAAACCGCAAGAAGCCCAATTGCGCGCGGGTCGTCGCGAACAGAAAATAAGATTGGTCACGCGCGGCATCTGCCGCTCGACGCATTTCTGCACCTTCTGGTCCATCAACGCGGCCGACATAATGACCGGTCACCAAACAATCCGCGCCAAGATCGCGCGCTGTTTCCAATAAGTCCTTGAACTTCACACTTTGGTTGCAACGGACGCAAGGGATTGGTGTGAAGCCAGCGAGATATGTGTCAGCAAAATTGTCGATGACCGCTTCTTTGAAGCGGCTTTCGTAATCCAGCACATAATGAGCAATTCCGATCTGATCGGCGACGCGGCGTGCGTCGTGGATGTCTTGCCCAGCGCAACATGCACCTTGCTTCTTTAAGGCGGCCCCATGGTCATAGAGCTGCAAGGTGATGCCAATGGTCTCATAGCCTGCCGCTCGCACCAAAGCCGCGACAACCGACGAGTCCACCCCACCAGACATCGCAACAACGACGCGGGTTTGCGCGCGGGGCTTATCAAAGCCCAGATCAATGTCTGGAATAGTTTGCAAGCTCGCGTCCGCGCGAGCCCCGAGTGTTTCAAGCGACATGCCTTCTCCTTCCCCACAGGTTCAAGGCCTGTAGCGACGTAACAGCCGTAGCAGATTATCGCAGATATTGCAGCAGGTTCAGGTCCTTCAGCTGCCCAAAGATCGCAGCCGACGCCTGATACTGGGTCTGTGCCGCTGAGAGACGGGCTGCCACTTCAGCCAAATCGACATTTTCTTGATCCCCAATCGTAGCCAGTAACGTGTCACGCTTGGCGTCATTGGTGCTCACAGCCATTTCAATTTGCTTCGCCGTGCCACCGGCCTCCGCAGCTTTGTCGATCAGATTTGTTTGTACCGTCGCGATCTGGGGAATAAGGCCTTGGACATAGGTTAATTGTGCTGTGGTTAGCCTTCCAGCAAGTGGGCCATTGGCATTTTCCCAAACGCGGATGGACCTTAGGAGATCAACAAACGGACGGAACAAATCTTCAGCAGTGCGACTTAACTCAATCGAGCGATTGTCTTCAATCATGACCGTGCGATTGCGTCCTGTATCGACCCAATTGGCATCGGTGTTGGGTTGAGTGGCCAGCGTATCAAGGCTGGCGGGAATAAACGGCTCGCCATAGCCCCATTCGCCGCCAAAAATGGCCTCGCCATTATATTGGGCGTTGGCGGCAGTATCGATAATACTTAGGGCTTGTTCGAGGGCTGCCTTTAAGCCAGCGCCATTTTGGTTGGCCGCTGCGTTGGCCAAACCATCCCGTGCCTGTTGGACCGCCGCTTGTGCGCTATCTAGGGCAGTCGCTTCGACTTCTGCGCGGGCTTCCAGCCCCTTTAAGGTTTCTGCCCGGCGATCCAATCTTTCAGCATAGGTTTTAGCAGACAAAAGACGTCCAGCCTCGATGCCAAAGCCCTGCAAGTCGTTAGAGACCTTTTGCGTCGAGGCCTGCTCTTGTGCTTTCGCCATATTGGTTTGGCCCATAGCAATGCCAGCTGCACTGCCGAAGAACTGATTAAAGGTTGCGACGCGTGTCATGAGAGATGCTCCACTTATGTCTCGTCAGTTGTGTCTTGCCTCAAACGGCCTGCAGCAAAGTTTGGTACATTTCATCAACCGCACGGATCATCCGGGCGGCCGCGGAATAGGCTTGTTGGAAGCTGGTCAGTTTGACCAATTCCTCGTCGAGATTGACGCCTTCGATATTGGCACGGCGGGCATCAGCCTCAGCCTTAAACCCCTCAGCAGTCTCCTTATCCGAAGTAGCTTCCGCGGCCAGTCTCCCGACATCGCCGCCAAGCGATGAGACAAAGTCCATCAACTTCATCGAACGGGTGACCCCGCCTGGCCCATCACTGAAAGTCAGAGGTGCCCGCGACGCATCAAACAAGGCTTGCGCGCCGCGGCTATCGGCCAAACCGACGGCTACCGCGCCAAGTGCTACAGCCGAGAGATCAGGCCGTGCAAGACCCATTTTCGAAGGGTCCGAGACAATCACCGGATTGACCTCAATGCCCAAAGCGCGCGCTTCGCGGGTTTTGGAAGCGACACCAAAAATCGCAGCAAAGCCATGGCTTGTGCCACCGCGCGGCCCAATGTCTTGCGTGATCTCTAGGCGCAGATTGCCTTGTCCAGTTCCCGGAGTCCATTTCATGACACCTTGGGGGTCGAGTGAGAAGCCACCATAAAGCCCGACCCCGGTAGTGGGATCATTCAGGGCGTTCAAGATGTCACCAATCGTACCGGCTGGAATTGTGACATCCTTTGCGGTTGCAATGCCGCCAGTTGGCCCGACCACTTGCAAGCTCATGACGCTGCCGGCCACAAAACCATGGCTATCAGTTGAGCGCAAACCCGTTGCATAGTTCAAGGGTGTACCGGACTGGACCAAATCGTTGAGGCCAAAGAAGTGCGCGAAGGCGCGACTACCGCGCTGACTTCCCCCGGTCGTCGGCTCATCAAATACGAGGCCATTGGGAGTGGCCGTCGCCGGTACTGGAGCGGCGGATTGCAGTTGCAGCCGCCCATTGGTGAAGTTTGCCGAACCATTTGTACCAAGCGCGGTACTCAGGGCGGCGACGAAAGAGCCAATGGTCGCGCCAGTTGTACCTGAGGGAGCCCCATCAACACTAATGGCACCTGTGTTAAAATTGATGTCGATCTTGCTGACCAAGAGGCCTGCCGCATTGACGACACCAATGCTGGTTTGGCCTGTGAAGTTTAAGCTGTCGGACGCCAAAAGTCCGGTGTCGCTACCTCTGGCAACAGCCAAGGGTGGCAAGGTTGCGTTTTGGCTGTGGGCGGCATTCAGCGCGTCGGCAATACCACCTGCCAATTCGCCCAATCCGTAGGCGATTTTAGCCAAATCTTGATCGCGTACATCTAAGAGGCCGCGTAATGATCCACTTTGAATGCTCGGTTCAAATTCCCGTTCGGTTGGATCGCTTCCAAAGGTAATGGTAATCCGATCAAACGAGGTTGCGCCAATGCCAGAGGCTTTGAACTTCAATGTGGCAGGGTTGAACCCTGCCAGCAAGACGCCATTGCTGGTGCGTACTTCATTTGAACCATCGGGGCGTTGAGCCACTTTAATGTCGATATATTGCGACAATTCCTGAATCATGTCGGCTTGGCGTTGCTGTGCCCCGGTTGAATCGCCGATGGCATTGGCGCGCAGAATGTCGGAATTGCCTGCCGAGATATCCTTCAACAACGTATTCACGCGCTGAACCTGATCCGCCACCCGTTGGTCTGCATCCGCACGTGCCGTTTCGATGGTTTGGCCAACCGTGTTGATCTGCGCCAAAAAGCTCTGCAGCTCAGCAATAGCCCCGCGGCGGGCTGAGATCGAACCGGGGTTGAGGACGCCCGTCTCAAAGGCACCCAAAGCTCGGTTCAGCGCAGCGAAAATTGAGGATTCGCTGGTTGGATCACCAAAGGCGGCTTGGACATTTTCCAAATATCCCGAGCGACCTGCTGCACTGCCCGCGCCGCTAGACGCAGCCAACGAGGCGGCAGCCAAGAAGCGGTCAGCCGCGCGTGTAACTAAAGCAGTATCAACACCCTGACCTTTGCCTCCAATTTCGCGCGCATTCTGATTGTGCTCGAGGCGCACATAGCCCGGGGTATTCACGTTCGAGACGTTTTGCGTCACCGTGCGAATGGCATTTTGGCTGGCATACAGGCCACTCGTAGCGATGTTCATGATCGAATTTAGCGACATTCCAACTCAGCCTTTGCTTCTGCCTCAATCCACCTGCCACCCGGTAATTCTTGCCGACTGACAGGGCGGTCTTTGCCCAATCACGCACCTCGATTGAGGAAGCCGCTCTAGAAACATTAGAAATAAATCATATTTTTCATTGATTTAGTTCTTTTCTATCGCCGCGACCTCTTTAGCAAACGCACGTAGTGACGCCTTTACTTGCAACCCGCGCGCCACAGAAATTTAAATCCACAATGGCGCATGCGAACCGGATAGAAACCGCGTCATCTTCAGACCATGAACGATTTCTGATCTCGCGGCAGGATTGGCCTTCTACCCGGCAAACTATGCCGCTAGGAGGCTGATTTGACCGCCCTTTTACCTCAATGAACCCGTAGTAAATTTATATTAAAACAATGCATTAAACCAAAATCAACATGGCACGTCGTTTGCTACTCTTACTTCTCGAAGTCGCAGCGTGACATGTGACAAACCGGGAAGCGGGGGCTTAAAATTTATGGAATCGGTCGGTCGCATGATGGACAGCATCGCAGAAGCACCGCCGTCGCGGCGCGCGAAGCCGTCTATGCAGGCAGACGGTGAGATGATCGAGCCAACGGGTCTAAGCTTTGACGCTACTATGATTGGCTTCGTTCAGCCACCCAGTCCGCAAGAATCTGCAACGATAGTGCCTGGATCAACCGAAGCGGCGGGTGATGCAACCTTTCAAGCGGGCCTTAAAGCGGGCCTTAACGCCGGCGAGCAAGTGGCCCCGTCTGCAGAGATTGGCCAAAGCGCTGGAAGCCTGACTGAAGACCAAACGGCAACAGCTCTATCGCTGGGGCTCAAAGCACAAACTGCCGCGTCGCAGAGTCTGTTGGCGGGCCTAGTTGCCCTAGGGCAAACGCAGGAGCTCGTGTCCGAAGGCAGTCAATTGACACAGCTTGTTACGACAGCGACGGCGTCGGCAACTCAGCCTAGCTCACAGCCAATTGATCCATCAAGTGCCGACCTAATAGCGGCTGATCCAATGACGGCTCTAAGTGGCCCCGCTTTGGACTTAGCGCTTGCCACCGATCCGAAAGGTCCAGGGGCAGAACGGGCGATAGAAGCGCAATCTGTAGAGGCACGGGGCCTCAAACCAAATGGCTCGACGGGATGGTTTGCCACTAACAAGCTCTTGATGGCAACAAACGATGCAGTGGCGGACAGTGCGCCAAATACCGTTTTGGTTACCACACCCTCCCAACAAGCGACGGCCGCAGCCACGACAGGGCTTGTGCCCAACCTTGGAAAGGCTGCGACCAAAGTCGAAGAAACCAAAGTTGCGACCACCGATGCCGCCGGCATGCTGGCAGGTTCGAACGGTGCCGCTGATGCTGCAGGCTCGTCAAATATCGACGGAGCAACGACTCCACTTGCGGACACACCCCCGAAGCCGACCCTCGTCCAACCCCACACCGTCCCATTGCTTGCCGCAGCAATGATGCGCCGTATTTCAAATGGGTTGAAAGAATTCACACTCCGCCTCGATCCACCAGAATTGGGTCGGGTCGATGTGCGCTTGACGGTGGGCACAGACAAGAAGGTGCGGGCGGTAGTTAGCACGGATCGGCCTGAAGCCCTCAAAGACTTGGCCTTGTCCGCGCGCGATCTGACCCGCGCCCTGCAAGAGGCCGGGCTTGAATTGGAAGAAAATGGCCTCTCATTCTCTATGAATGATCAAAGCAGTTCGCAGCAAAATCGCGATGCCAATCAGCAGCAAAGCGCGCGCGCTAAAGATAGCCTCGATGGCTATCAAACATCCGATGCGGCCAAGCCTGAGCAGGCAGCCCCCCTTTCCACCCACCTCTCTGGTCCTGTCGAACGCTGGCAACGCGCCCGCATCGCCATAACCGCGTAAGTTTTAAGGAATGTAAGATGGCAACAGTTACCACTACGACGGCCGCATCTACAGCAGCCTCCGCTACCGCCGCTAAAGCAGCCACGACCCCCAAGTCGTCGCTTGCAAACAATTTCGAGACCTTTTTGACGCTTTTAACGGCGCAGTTGAAAAACCAAGATCCGCTTTCGCCCTTAGACACCAAAGACTTCACCAATCAATTGGTCCAGTTCTCGGGCGTGGAACAACAATTGAAGACCAACGACCTGCTGTCGTCCCTCACCGAAACCACCAAACTGAGCGCGGGTGCCACAGCTGTCGCCTATCTAGGCAAAGAAGCCACAGCAACATCTGCTCTGGCAGGCCTTAGCAGCGGTGGGGAGGCCACGTGGCGTTATGAGTTGCCTCGGTCTTCGACCAGCACCACGCTAAAAATTGTTGACTCGCAAGGTCGGACGATTGCCACCAAATCGGGCGAGACCTCAACTGGCGAAAAAACATTCACCTGGGACGGCAAGGATCAATCGGGCAAAGCTGCACCTGCGGGTACCTATCGTCTGGAACTCAATGCACAAGGTTCAGATGAACGTCCGATTATCGGGAGCGTTCGCCAAAAGGGCGTCATTACCGGTGTCGACCTATCTGGGAACACACCAACTGTCACCATCGGTGGCGCTGCCCTACCCTTGTCATCAATCGTTAAGATAGGACTGCAGGCGAATTGATATTTTGCCTTAAATCTCGATGATTAAGAAAAAAATCAACTAAAAATCAACACTCCGTCCCTAAAGTCTGGACACAAGTGGTTGGGCAGAATGCTCCTAACAATAAAAACACAATCTGGAGCATTCTATGTCGGTTAATAACGCAATGCTGGCGGGCGTTTCGTCCCTCATCGCCAATTCAAGTGCTATGGCTGTTGTCTCTGACAATATCGCCAATGTGAACACGACCGCCTTTAAGCGTAACCGCACTGATTTTACGCGACTAGTTAACGCCCAAAGTAAGGGTGCCCCTTATAATGCTGGTGGTGTTTCAGCCCAGACGCGGCAATTGGTGAGTTCCCAAGGCAATTTGAATTCGACTGGCAGCGTCACCGACTTAGCAATTTCCGGCCAAGGCTTCTTTGCAGTTTCGCCTTTAGAAACTGCCGGTGCTGCCTCGTCCAATGTCGCGTTTACGCGGGTGGGTACATTTGCAGCCAATGATCAGGGCAATTTGGTCAATCAGGCCGGTTACTTCCTGCAAGGCTGGCGCATTGACCCGACCGGCGCTGTCACCACCAGTCCAAGTGACTTAAGCCTGCTGGAAACCGTCAACATCAGCTCGATTTCTGGCACAGCTACCGCTTCGACGACAGCTAAAATCAATGGCAATCTAAAATCAACAACCCCGATTAGCGCGGCTGTCTCCGGCGGTACCTATACTGTGGGGACCAACAACATGGCCTCAGGCGCTGTGACGCCAGACGCCAACTGGTCTTTCCAAATCTATGACAGTCTGGGCGGCTTGCGCACGTTTAATGTCGCGATGCTCAAAAGTGCGACCGCCAATCAGTGGACGACCGAGATCTATGCATCACCAGCAAGCAGCGTCACAACGGGCGCGCCCTTAGTCAACGGACAAATTGCGACAGGCACATTAGCGTTTACGCCAAGCGGCCAGCTTGACACGACCGCAACATCGCCAAGTTTGCTGGCTGGCTTCAACTTGGGCGCGGCCGCAAGTGGTGCGCCTGCAGCTGGTGCAGCAAAATGGGCGACTTCAACCGGACTTGCTGCCCAAACCTTCACAGTCGACTTTGGGCAGATCAGCGGCAAAGGGGGCGTAAGTCAGTTCGATAGCCCGACGTCGATTACCTCAACGACAACCGATGGGTCTTTGTTCGGGGATGTTACGGGCGTGGAGATTTCTAAGGAAGGCTTCATCTCGGCAATCTTTAACAATGGCGTCACACGGCAATTATACAAACTGCCCATCGCGACATTCGTTAATCCCGACGGTTTGTTCACAGACCGTGGCGGGGTTTACCGGCCATCGGCAGATTCAGGTGGTTTTAGCTTGAAGGATGCCGGAAAAGGGGGAGCCGGTGTGATTGCCTCGTCCAACCTTGAGTCCTCCAGCGTTGATTTGACTCTAGAATTCTCCTCCATGATCATCATTCAGCGCGCCTATAGTGCCTCCTCGAAGATCATCACAACAGCTGATGACATGCTCGACGAAGTCATTCGGATGAAGCGTTAAAGATAACAAGCTGAACGCAAAACTGCGGCATTTAGAAGAATTCTGATATCTGAAATCACTCAAAATTAAGCCTGTCGCTTAGCGCGAACTTAAATCGAAAGGCGTATCTTCTTCTCAAGAACAAGATATGGAGGTGAGCACATGGTGCACGCCATGCAACGGGAATTATCGGTGACGGGTCCAGAGGGTACACCTCTTACTTTGTCGAGTTTACCACCCCCCAACACAGAACGTTGGGTCGCACGCCGCAAGGCTGAAGTAGTTGCTGCTGTAAAAGGCGGCCTGCTTAGCTTTGAGGATGCGTGTGTGCGCTATCGCATCACAGCAGAGGAATTTCTCGGCTGGCAACGTCAGGTGGACCGTCATGGGCTGCCGGGACTGCGCGTCACACGCATCCAAAACTACCGTTAAGTTTGCAGGCTTAACCGCCGAAATTAACGTGTCTTTTACCTAACACCCGGAAAAAGCTGCCTAGCAGGCAAAAATGACCGAGTAGCCAAGCGGGTTATTCGGTCACTTTGCCACCGTGCTAAGTCTGATTCGGATCGCTTAAAACCGACCGCGTAATTCCAGCACGAAACAAGGTGACGGAGTGTCCGAACCCTCGACAGATGCTTTAAGTCTGTGGGTTTTGGTGCTTCAAGCGGAGCGGGTCGTTGGAACGATTTATCTCGATTTTGAAGTCAGCAGGACCGGCAAAGCTGGCCGCCGCCTTTGCTGTAACGGCGTTGGTGGCTGCAGCCCTTTTCGCGATCATGTTCCGCGTCGGCGCAGAAGAGCGTTCACTGCTTTATTCAGATTTGTCTGCAAAAGATGCCGCCGCCGTCAGCGAAAGCCTGACAACCGCTAACGTTGATTTCCAACTTTCACCCGATGGGTCGAGCATTTTCGTTCCCCGATCGAAAGTTGCTGAAGCACGCATGCGACTGGCTGCAGACGGCCTGCCCGGTCAAGGCTCGATTGGCTATGAGATTTTCGACAAGCAAGATGCGCTAGGTGCCACCTCCTTTGTGCAAAACGTCAATAAGCTGCGTGCGCTCGAAGGTGAGTTGGCGCGCTCAATCGACAGTCTTGATACAGTCAACGCCGCGCGCGTCCATTTGGTGCTGCCAGAGAAGGCGCTGTTCCAAACCAATTCAGAGTCACCGACCGCTTCAATCGTCGTTGGACTAGAACGCGGCACTCTATCTGAAAAGCAAATCAACGCTATTCGAAGTCTGGTAGCCGCCGCCGTTCAAGGCCTTTCGCCTGACAAAGTAACGATTCTAGATGAGCGCGGCGAATTGTTGGCTGGAGCCAGCATTGGTGCAGACGCTTCATCAGCGGCCATGGATGATCGCACCAGCCAATATGAAGAGCGCCTGCGTCGTCGATTGCAAGAAATTGTTGAAGGCATTGTGGGTCCTGGTGGCGCGCGCGTGCAGGTTTCCGCTGATCTGGACTTCAGCCAAGTGACAAGGACCGAGGAAAACTTCAACCCCGATCAGGTAGCGCCCCGTTCTACCCGAACCATTGAAGAAGTCGCTGCAGACAAAGCTAATGATCAGGGCGTTACTCAAGCGCAAAACGTGCCTGATGGCCAAAATCCTGGCGCAGCAGGCGGACAGGAATCCAATTCCAATCGCACCGACGAAACCGTCAATTACGAGATTTCAAAAAGCACGCGCACGGAAGTCATCACCCCCGGCAAAGTATTGCGGCTATCGGTTGCTGTTGCTGTCGATGGTGTCTCTACCCCAACTGCAAAAGCCGGCGAAGCACCGCAATGGGCTGCACGTCCTGAAGCCGAAATGAAACAGATTGCCGCACTGGTTACCTCGGCTGCCGGCATCAATGCAGAGCGTGGCGATAAGATTGAAGTGGTCAATGTACGCTTTGCAAAGGCTGCGTCCGATGCAGGATCAAAAGCACCCAGTGCATTTGCCTTTGACAAGAATGACATCATGCGCGGCGCTGAAATCTTGGCTATGACCTTGGTTGCGGCGGCACTCCTGTTCTTTGTCGCGCGTCCGCTCGTGAAGGGCGTGTTTGAGGCATCAAGCGGTGGCGGCGGCGGCATGCCGATGGGGCTGCCCGGTCAAGTCCTAGGGATGGCTGGGGCTGGCAACGTGGCTGTCTTACCCGGAGGCGAAGCTGGCACAGGCGATGAACGCGTCGACATTGCACGCATCCAAGGTTCGGTGAACGCCAATGCGATGAAACAGGTCTCGGAGATGGTTAAGGATAATCCCGAACAGACCGTATCCGTCATACGCGCTTGGTTGCAGGAGCGCAAATAGATGGCCGCTATTGCATCTTTAAGTGAACTAAAAGGCGCTGAAAAGGCAGCCGTCTTTCTCTTAGCTTTAGGGGAAGACCACAAGTCTTTGTGGGAATTCTTCGACGAAGAAGAAATCAAAGAAATCTCGCAAGCCATGTCCAATCTAGGCAATGTGCAATCCGAGGCTGTTGAAGAATTGGTGGTCGACTTTGTTGGGCGCATTTCCAACACGGGCGCGGTTATGGGATCCTATGAACAGACCCAACGCTTGCTGGCCTCCATCCTGCCACCTGAAAAGGTGGAAGCGATCATGGAGGAAATCCGGGGTCCAGCCGGTCGAACCATGTGGGACAAACTGGGTAATGTCGCTGAAACGACTTTGGCCAATTACCTGAAGAACGAATACCCCCAGACGGTTGCTGTGGTGCTGTCCAAGGTCAAGGCAGACCACGCAGCCCGCGTGCTGTCGGCTCTACCAGACGATTTTGCCCTCGAGTGCGTGAACCGGATGTTGCACATGGAGCCCATTCAGCGCGACATTCTGGAAAAAATCGAAATCACCTTACGCAATGAATTCATGAGCAACTTGGCGCGGACCTCAAAGCGCGACAGCCATGAGCTTATGGCGGAAATCTTCAACAACTTTGACCGGGCTACGGAAAACCGCTTTATCGGTGCCTTGGAAGAGCGCAACCGCGAAGCAGCCGAGCGCATTCGCTCTTTGATGTTCGTGTTTGAGGACTTGAAAAAGCTTGATCCCGGCGGCGTTCAAACCCTCCTCAGGGCTGTCGAGAAGTCGCAATTGGCCTTGGCGCTCAAAGGGGCATCCGACGAACTGCGCAATCTCTTCTTCAGCAATATGTCGGAGCGCGCCGCCAAAATCATGCGTGATGACATGGCCTCAATGGGTCCTGTACGCCTGAAGGATGTGGATGGCGCGCAGTCTGGCATGGTCCAGATTGCCAAAGACTTAGCCCAACGTGGCGAAATCATGCTCGCCGACGGCGGACGTGATGACGAATTGATTTACTGAGGCGCATGATGATTCAATCCTCAAAACATATCTTCGAGCCGATGTTTACCAAAGCTGGCCCAGCTGTGCCGAGCGCCTCGAACCGCCGTAAAGTTTTAACTGACGAAGACGTGGCAGCTGCCCACGCCGCAGGCTTTTCTGAGGGCCAACAGGCTGAAATTGTAAAGGCTGAACGGGCAACTAGCGAGGCCCTGCGGGCGATCGCTAACATGATGCAAATGATGTTGGGCCGCCTGAATGCTGAGGCGCTCAGTCTGCGCCATGATGCAACCGCAGTCGCGCTGGCCGCTGCACGCTCGGTCGCCCATGCCGCGTTAGATACCTATGGCACCGACCGGGTAGAAGCAATTGTTGCTTCCGCTGTTGCCCATTTGCGCGATACTCCGCGCTTGGTGGTCCGCGTCTCGCCAGAATTGGCTGAGACGATTGAAGAACGTCTGATCGGCTGCGCCCGAGAGGCTGGCTTCACGGGCGAGATTGCCGTGCGACCAGACCCACACGCTCAGACCGGCGACTGTACCTTAGATTGGGGTGATGGACGCATTGTGCATGACCGTGCCGGTGCCCTCGCCGAAATCGAAGCTTCCGCTCAAAACTGGCTCGCCTCAGCAGATGCTGAAGGCTTAAGCCTCGACATAACCCAGACCTGAGGAGGCCTGAAATGGACGAAAACAACGAGTCCTACGATCTGCCCGACCTCTCGGAGCTTGATCCCCTGCCAGCAGAAGCTGCGCAGGACGAAGCCCCGCCGCAATACACACGCTCGGCGACCGATCTGGCGCCGGTGTTTGATGTACCGGTTAACATTAAGGCCGTGCTTGGCCGCGCAACTATGGATGTAGCATCGCTCCTGAAACTCGCGCGCGGCTCCTTGATCGAACTGGATCGCCGCGTTGGGGAAGCCATCGATATTTATGTGAACAACCGCCTCGTGGCGCGCGGCGAGCTTGTCGTCGTCGACGAACGCCTCGGTGTGACGATGACTGAAATCATCAAGGACAATGACACCAACTCATAAGCCTTGAGCTGGAACGAATGCGCGCAGGAGCGCGAGACTAGTAAACACGCTCAGGCGTGAGGAGACCAAAAATGCGAGTTTTGATTGTTGGCAACATGAGTGGGCAGCTTGCCGTCGCATCGAAGATTGCGATGGATCGCGGTGCAAAAGTGTTCCAGGTCGACACCATTGCGCAGGCCACAACAGCTTTGCGAAATGGCAAAGGGGCAGACCTGCTTCTGGTCGATGTCAGCCATGATATCGCTGCCCTGATCGCGCAGAATGAAGCGGAGCACATCATCGTTCCGGTTGTTGCCTGTGGCGTCTCCACCGATCCGCGCACGGCTGCGAACGCCATCCGCCAGGGCGCGCAAGAATTCTTGCCTCTGCCGCCAGACCCAGAACTAATTGCGGCGGTCCTTGCCGCCATTACGGACGACAACCGGCCATTGATCGCCCATGACCCAGCCATGAAGGCTGTGATCCGGCTTGCTGAACAGATCGCGCCGTCAGAAGCCAGCGTGCTAATCACTGGGGAAAGCGGCGTCGGCAAAGAAGTCATGGCGCGCTTTGTGCACCAGAATTCCCGCCGCACCGACAGAGCCTTTATCAGCGTCAATTGCGCCGCCATTCCCGATAACCTTCTGGAATCAGAGCTTTTCGGCCATGAGAAAGGTGCCTTTACCGGTGCCTTGGCGCGCCGGATAGGCAAATTTGAAGAGGCCGACGCCGGCACATTGTTGCTCGATGAAATCAGCGAAATGGATATCCGCCTTCAAGCAAAGCTTTTGCGCGCCATTCAGGAGCGGGTGATTGACCGCGTTGGTGGTTCCAAGCCGGTGCCGGTCAATATCCGCATCCTTGCAACCTCGAACCGCAATCTGGAAGAGGATGTCCGCGCGGGCAAATTCCGCGAAGACCTGTATTACCGCCTGAATGTCGTGAATCTGTGCATTCCACCCTTGCGCGACCGCCCCGGCGATTTGGTCGCTTTGTCGACTTATTTCATTAAGAAATACACCGCTGCCAATGGCCTAAAGCCAAAGGGTATTTCCAATGTTGCGCTGGATGCCATCAAGGCTAATCCTTGGCGCGGCAATGTGCGGGAATTAGAGAATGCCATGCATCGCGCTGTCTTGTTGTCAGGTGGGCCAGAAATTGAGATCGGCGACATTCGCTTGCCCGATGGGTCAGCCTTAGGCACCGCCTCAGCCTTAAACCCCCAGGTAACGACGGCTGGGCAAGCCATTCTTGCGGCGCAAACGGTACAAAGCGCGCCAGCGAACTTGGTTGGGCGCACCATTGAAGCCGTGGAACAGGAAATGATCCTCGACACGCTGAAGCATTGCTATGGCAATCGGACACATGCTGCGCAGATCCTCGGCATCTCAATCCGCACCCTGCGCAATAAGCTCAAGCTCTACTTGGATGCCGGTATCGACGTGCCGGCACCTGGTGCCAACGAACCCCGCTTTGTTTACGGATAAACCTAGTCCATGACCGACACATCCGCAGGAATTGGCGCGACCCCAAAAACACCTCAATTCAGCCTATCGACCTTCTTCAACGGGGTCATGACTGGCCAAGTTTTGATGGGTGCCGGGGTTGTCGGGTTGGTGGTCCTTTTGATCATCCCGTTGCCGCCATTCCTATTGGATTTCTTGTTGGCGATTTCGGTCACAAGCTCCGTCTTGATCTTGATGACCGCATTGTTCATCAGAAAGCCACTGGAATTCAGCGCCTTTCCAGCGGTCCTTTTGGTCGCGACGATGTTCCGGCTCGGCCTCAATATTGCGTCGACCCGCCTGATCCTATCCCATGGCCATGAAGGCCCAGACGCAGCAGGTGAAATCATCGCCGCCTTTGGTGATTTCATCATGGGTGGCAATTTTGTCATTGGGATTATCGTCTTTATCATCTTGGTCATCGTCAATTTTGTTGTGATCACTAAAGGTTCCACCCGCATCGCCGAAGTTGCCGCCCGCTTCAGCTTGGACGCGATGCCCGGCAAGCAAATGGCAGTAGACGCCGACTTGTCAGCTGGCCTCATTAATGAAGACGAAGCCCGCCGTCGTCGGAAAGAGCTGGAAGGCGAGAGCAACTTCTTCGGGGCCATGGACGGTGCGTCGAAGTTTGTTCGCGGTGACGCGGTAGCGGGCCTGATCATCACCGCCATCAATGTTATTGGCGGCATAATCATAGGCATGGCCCAAGAGGGCCTAAGCTTTAGCGAAGCCGGCACGACCTATACCCAATTGACGATTGGCGACGGTCTGGTCAGCCAAATTCCCGCTCTCATTATCTCGCTCGCCGCAGGTATGTTGGTAGCAAAGGCCGGGGTTGAGGAAGCTGCGGAAACCGCACTCGCCCGCCAGTTGGCAGGCAGCCCACAGGCGCTTGGCATGGTCGCCGCAACCGCCTTTATCGCCGGCGTCCTACCAGGTATGCCCTTGTTTGCCTTTTGGTTGATCGGGGCTGGGGCAAGCTATCTGGCCTACAAACTCTGGAAAGCCGAAGCAGACAAGCAGTTTAAAACCGATGTCGCGGCACATGATGCCGCAAATGCTCCGCCAAAGCCAGAAGAGGACGAGCCCATTGCCACGGCGCTTTCGATCGACGAGCTCAAAATCGAGTTGGGCTATGGTTTGTTGGCTTTAGTAAATGACGTTCAAGGCCGTCGCATCACTGATCAGATTAAAGCGCTTCGTCGCCAAATCGCGCAGGAATTGGGCTTTGTTATGCCTGCGGTGCGAATCTTGGACAATATGGCCGTTGCCAACAATAGCTATTCGATCCGCGTGAAAGAGATGGAAGCCGGTGAAGGCGAATTGCGCATCGGCCATCTCTTGGTCATGGACCCAGGCGGCGAGACCCCCAATCTGCCCGGCGAGCCCTGCAAAGAGCCCGCCTTTGGCTTGCCTGCAGCTTGGGTGGCTGAAAGCTTCCGCGAAGAAGCCGCCTTCAAAGGCTATACAATTGTCGATCCGGCCACCGTTCTGACCACCCATCTGACCGAAGTGGTGAAGGACAATATGGCCGAGCTTTTGTCGATAGCGGAAGTTCAGCGCCTGATGAAGGAATTGTCGAAAGAACATCAGAAGCTGGTCGAAGACACCATCCCTAGCCAAGTCTCTTGGGCGACGGTCCAGCGTGTGCTGCAAAGCTTGCTGCGCGAGCGTGTGTCCATCCGTGACCTCGCCACCATTATGGAAGCCATTTCTGAAGCCACGACAATGGACGCTGTATCGATGGTTGAGCATGTCCGTGCGCGGCTTGCCCGCCAAATCTGCTTCCAAAACCGCAGCCCTGATGGCTCTCTGCCAATTGTGGCACTGTCACCCAAATGGGAACAAGCCTTCTCGGAAGCCATTGTTGGCGAGCGCGGCGACCGCCAATTGGCGCTGGCACCCAGCCAAGTGCATGAGTTTGTGCAAGCGGTTCGGATTGCTTTGGACCGCGCCGCGCAAACCGGTGAGATCCCGGTCATTCTGACCTCTGGCGGGATCAGACCCTATGTCCGCTCGCTGATTGAGCGCTTCCGCGCCCAAACCATGGTTATGAGCCAGAATGAAATCCACCCAAAGGCCAAACTGCGCACCTTGGGCAGTGTCTAAGGTGTCTGACTAATGCGCGTCTTTACCTACTTTGCTCCCACCTTGCCCGAGGCTATCGCGCAAGTGCGGGCAGAGCTTGGGCCAAAGGCGGTAGTCTTAAGTTGGCGCAGCGCGCGCGGTGGTATTGAAATCAGCGCCTCTGCAGAGCCCGGCACCAAACCTAGGGCAAAATCAGCAGTTGCAACCACGCGTGAGAAGCCAGTCTTTGGGGTATCCTCCAAGCAAGAAACCTTGGCCCAACACTTTAAGCCCGAAGACTTTCTAAACGAGCTACCACGCCCAGCGCCGGTGGCCATCGTTCCACCTGCACCAAAGCCCACCTCTGCAGCAAAGGCTGCGCCCGCCTCAAGCCGGGGCACCGCAGCGCTTTTGGGACGTCAGGCAGCGGCTAAGCCTGTCGCGCTACCACCAACCCCTAAACCTGCGCTAGTGCCGGCCAATCCTGTCGCCAAGGCCAAGACCATTACTCAGGCCAAACCCAATCCCGCACTAGAGCCACCGGCCAGCAAACCTGCACCGTCGCGCTTGGCGGTCTTCTGGACCAGAGCTGGGCTGACGCGGGAGCAAGCTTTGGCCATGGCGGTCAGTGATCATGCCCAACTGCGCCGAGCCCTTTCAGAATCCCTCTCCCAGAAGCTGAAGTTTGAGCCAATCGAAGCTGCGCCCACCCGCCCTATCGTGCTGGTTGGACCACCGGGGGCAGGCAAAACAGCGGCTGTAGCCAAGCTTGCAACACGGGCCTTGGCCGTTGGCTATGAAGCGCTGTTGATATCCGTCGATAGCGAGCGCTGCGGTGGAGCAGAGCAATTGCGCGCCATGGCAGACCGCTTGGGTACTCCGTTTGAAACGGCGACCACATTACAAGAGCTCTCTCGCCTAACCAAAAAGGCACGCCAAGCCGGCCAATGCGTCTTTGTTGACGCGGCATCGGCAAGTCCCATGCAGCCTTCGGACATGCGGGCCACCGAACGATTGGTGCAAGAGGTTGGGCTAGAACCAATTCTCTGCATGCCAGCGGACTTGCGGTACGAGGATCTCGAAGACTTAGGCCTCGCCTATGCCGAGATTGGTACCAAGCGAGCTATTGCAACAAGGTTTGACCTGACCAAGCGGCGGGCTTCAGCGGTCTTTGCGTTGCACAAAGCAGACATGGCATTGGCGCAGATTTCGGCGACCCCTTTCATCACAGGCGGGATCGCGCTGGCTTCCGCCCATCGTGTCGCGGCCCTTTTGCTAGAGCCTTTCGATGATATCAAAGCTGAGGATGCGGCATGAACAACTCTACAACCATCGTGTCGTTTCCTACCCGCAAACCTCCGGGTCGTGTTGTCGCAATTGCGTCTGGCAAGGGCGGGGTTGGCAAGACTTTCATTGCCGTCTCGCTGGCGCGCGCCCTGGCAGAGCAAGGGGAACGCGTTTTGTTAGTTGATGGGGATTTGGGCCTTTCCAATGTCGACATCCAGTTGGGCGTCCAGCCAGACCTAACACTCGCCCATGTGATGGACGGTGAAGCCACATTGGCCGAAGCTGTCATGCGCATTGCTGGGGGCGCTGCAAGCCCTGGCGGCTTTGATCTATTGCCTGGCAGCCATGGCATCGCTAGCTTTGCAGACTTGGGAGAACGAGACGTCCAACGCATAGCAGCTGGAATTTCTGCCCTTAGCTTTTCCTATGACCGCGTGATCGTCGATCTTGCGGCCGGAATTGGCCATGCCATGCTAAAGCTTGCGGCTGACGCCGACGATGTCTTAATTGTTGCCTTGGACGAGCCCGCCTCCCTCACCGATGGCTATGCCTTTGTGAAGCTTCTGAAAAGTCGCAGACCCGCCGCGCGCATTGGTGTTCTGGCCAATCGGGTCAAAAACAAAAAGGAATCCGACCGGATCCACCAATCCTTTGCGCGGGCCTGTGGTTCCTATTTGGGGTTTGAGCCGGGATGTGCTGGGGCCATCCACGAAGATCAAGCCGTGAAGACGGCCTTGCGAGCACAAATGCTGTTGTCGCGCCATGCCCCGACCTCAACCGCTTTGGGCGATATTGAAACGGTCACCCATCTGGTGAAGTCGGGCACCGCGTTTGAAACGCGCGTCGCTGCTTAAGTCCAATTACCAACGCCCTACTCTGACGCAGCTCTCCTCGATCTAAAAACCCGATGGGCTGAACCGCCCCCCTGCCCAAGACGCGTCGTCTCGCGTAGGAGGAGAGTATGGCTGTCGTTTCCGTTCTTCTTCCACTGCCCTTACCGGAGGCATTTGACTATGCGGTCCCGCCAGAGCTGACGCTTGGGCTGGGCGATGTCGTGAAAGTGCCCTTAGGGCAAAACCTACGCATTGGCGTTGTCTGGGCGGTAAAGCCCGACAGCGATGGCAGCAATCTTAAGCCAGTAAAGTCTCGGTATGATAGTCCACCATTTTCCCCACCCTTGCGTCAGTTCATCGATTTTGCCGCGCGCTATCTTGTCACCCCGCCGGGCCAGGTTTTGGCGATGGTTTTGCGGCAACCAGAGGCCCTAGGGCCCGGCCCATTTGAGCGCTTGGCGGTGGCAACTGCGCTGCGCCCCGACAAGTTGAATGAAGCACGCGCCCGCGTCCTTGAGTGCGCGCAAGAACCCATCCCGCGGGCAGCCCTAGCCAAAGCTGCAGGCGTTGTCTCCGGCATTGTCACCGCGCTTTTAAAGCTGGGCGCGTTGGAAGAGATTGAGCGGCCGGTCGACTTACCCTTCGAGGCACCCGACCCCACCTTGCCCGCACGGCCCTTATCCGAGATGCAGGCAGATGCGGCCTTTATGATCGCCAAAGCCGTGTCCGCAGGCGGGTTCCGCCCCTTCTTGCTTGATGGGGTAACAGGGTCTGGCAAGACGGAGGTCTATCTTGAAGCGGTGGCACAAGCATTAGTCGCTAGGCCCGACGAGCAGATTCTGATCCTGCTGCCTGAAATCGCACTCACCCAAGCCATTGTGGCGCGCTTTGAGCACCGCTTTGGTGCAGCCCCTGCGCAATGGCATTCCGATATTGGCACGACACAAAAACGACGGACATGGCGGGAAGTGGCCGCTGGTCGTGCCCGCATTGTCATAGGCGCGCGCTCGGCCCTGTTCCTGCCGTTTGCCAAGCTCTCGATGATCCTTGTCGATGAAGAACATGATGGTAGTTTCAAACAAGATGATGGCCTGCGCTATCATGCCCGCGATATGGCAGTGGCGCGCGCCAAGTTTGAGCAGGCAACAATCGTTTTGGGTTCTGCCACACCCTCGATGGAAACACGGCTAAACGCCGATGCAGGACGCTATCAACGCCTTCTCTTGCCCAGCCGCTATGGCGTAGCGCTATTGCCCGATGTCAGTCTGATCGACTTGAAAGAGTCTCCGCCTGAGCGTGATCAGTGGTTAAGCCCTGTTCTGGTGCAGGCGATGGCGGAGACTTTGGAACAGCGCGAGCAAGTGTTATTGTTCTTAAACCGTCGCGGTTATGCCCCGGTGGTTTTGTGCCGCAAGTGTGGGCATCGGATGAAGGCACCTGATACTGAATCTTGGCTGGTCGAGCATAAATATTCCAACCGCTTGGTCTGCCACCTTACGGGCTTTTCCATGCGCAAGCCCGATGCTTGCCCGAATTGTGGTGCCGAAGATGGGCTGGTCTCGGTTGGACCTGGGGTCGAACGCATTGCAGCCGAAGCCACCGAACGCTTCCCCAATGCACGCATTGAGATTTTCTCCTCTGACACCGCCCACAATCCACAAGCAGTTCGGGAGCTGGTAGCGCGGATGGAAAAGGGCGAGATCGATATTCTAATCGGCACTCAGATTGTCGCCAAAGGCCATAACTTCCCAAACCTAACCCTCGTCGGCGTCGTTGATGCCGATCTGGGTCTGAAGGGTGGCGACCCCCGAGCGGGCGAGCGAACCTATCAGATGTTGAGCCAAGTTGCAGGACGGGCCGGCCGCGCCGATCGACCCGGGCGGGCCCTGATCCAGACCCATTATCCCGACAATGAAGCGCTGCAAGCCCTCGTCATGGGCGACCGCGATGCCTTTATCGAAGCCGAAAGCCTTGGCCGCGCCGCCGTCGGTGCGCCGCCCTTTGGGCGCATGGCGGCGATGCACATCATGGCCCAAACCGATGAGGCGGTTGATGCCGCGGCCCAATCGGCCAGTGACGCTTTGTTTCCAGCAGACGGCGTGGAGGTTTGGGGCCCAGCACCACCACCACTGGCGATGATCCGCGGTTGGAGACGGCGACGGTTTTTGATCCAATCGAGCAAGGAGGTCGACCTGTCGGCCTTTATGGCAGCTTGGCGCCGCGGGTTTCGCGTGCCCGGCAGTGTGCGGGTGAGTATCGATATGGATCCCTATTCCTTCCTGTAGACCACTGCCCGTTTGTTCTGAAACCTGTGTGCCATCATTGACCTTGGCCAGCGTCACGCACAAAGAAATCCTATGCTGCTTGTTCATGCCAGAACCCTAGACCCCCTGTCGCGGGCCGTGCGCTTGGCGCTGGGTGAAAAGCGCGCCGTCTTTCATGTACGCGACGCCCTACCATTTGATGCAGATGCCGGGCTGTTGGCTGTAGCTCCCGACGGGGTCACGCCCGTCTTGGTCGATGATTCTTGGGGCCATGGCGCTACTATCTCCGAAGCACTGGCGATCTTTGAATATTTAGAAGACCTTTTGCCGACCCCGCCCCTTCTTCCCGGTGGACCGTTGGAGCGCGCAGCAGTGCGGGCGCTGACCATCCGAGCGATCCGGACCTTGGGGCCGATTGTCGAAAATGTTGTGCATGAGAAAGCGCGCAAGGCACTCGCCCGTGGCGGCGCACCCGATACGGCAGTTTTGCGCCAAGCCACGTCGGCTGCCAGCCAAACCCTCGACCAGATTGGCCGCGCTGCAGAGGCAGAAGGTTGGATTAGTGGTAAGAAGCTATCGATTGCTGACATGGTCGCGGCCGCCCATTTCTCGGTGCTGGACTATTTGGATGCGGTCAGTTGGAGCAGCGCACCAGCGGGCAAAGACTGGTATGCGCGCTTGAAACAGCGCCCGGCTTTCCGGCCCCTCCTGGGTGATTTGTTGGCAGGCCTGTCGCCCCCACCGCACTATGGTGATTTGGACTTTTAGGAGGGCGCTTTGGCCAAGACCGCGTCCAATTCCCAGCCCCTTGACGCTGCTGCAATCAAGCAGCTCGCCCTTGAGCATGGCTTTGACGTTTGCGGCATCGCCGATGCGCGAGCGGCGTGGGAAGCGGATAGCCGCCTCCGCGCCTTTGTTGCGGCGGGCTTTCACGGGTCGATGGGCTGGATGGAAGAAACGCTCGACCGCCGCAGCCACCCCACGGCCATGTGGGAAGATGCCAAGACGGCCATCATGCTGGGCGTCAATTACGGACCCGATACCGACCCCATGGCCAAATTGGCGCACACGGAGCAAGCCAATATCTCGGTTTACGCAGGCGGCGATGATTATCATGATGTGATCAAGAAAAAGCTGAAGGCCTTCGCCGGGCTTTTGCATCGCCAGAGTGGCACCGAAGTCAAAGTCTTTGTCGATACAGCCCCCTTGATGGAAAAGCCGCTGGCAGCGCATGCTGGCCTTGGCTGGCAGGGCAAGCACACCAATTTGGTCTCCACAGAGTTTGGGTCTTGGCTGTTCTTGGGCTGCATCCTAATTGCGCAAGAGTTTACGCCAGATGAGCCAACCAAAGACCATTGCGGGTCCTGCACCGCTTGCTTGGACGCTTGCCCAACCAAGGCTTTCCCAGCGCCTTATCAGCTCGACGCCCGCCGCTGCATTTCTTACCTGACGATTGAGCATGCTGGTCCGATCCCGCTGGAGTTCCGCGCCGCGATGGGCAATCGGATTTATGGCTGCGACGATTGCTTGGCCGTTTGCCCGTGGAACAAATTCGCCCAGACCGCGCGCGAGACGAAATTGCAGGTGCGCGACGAACTAAAGCACCTCAATCTAGCGGAGCTTGCCCAGTTGGATGATGCCAGCTTCCGCACGCTTTTTGCCAAGAACCCCGTCAAGCGCATTGGCGTGGCCCGCTTCCTGCGCAATGTTGCCATTGGCCTTGGCAATAGCAAACACGTCGATGCTTTGCGCGCCGCCCAACATCTAAGCCAACATGAGCAGGCCTTGGTGCGCGGGGCCGGTGTATGGGCATTAAAACAATTGCTGCCGCCTGAGGACTTTTCAGCTTTGGCAGAGACCAGTATGCGCTATGAGACCGACGCGAGGGTACGCGCCGAATGGGAAGTACAAACTTGAACCTTGCTACCAGCCCCACGCCACAGGTTAGCCCGCAACCCAAGCAGAAGCCTCGCAAGAGCTTTTGGCGGCGGTTGGGTAAGATCATGTTGTTCCTCGCTTTGGCACCGATTGTCTGGACCTTAATCTACCGCTTCGTCCCCATACCGGGGACAGTTTTGATGGTGGAGCGCGCTTTTCAGGGCAAGGATGTGCGGCGTAATCCGGTGCCGTTAAGCCAGATTAGCCCCAACCTGATCTATTCGGTGATTGCCTCAGAAGATGCCAAATTCTGTAGCCATGATGGTTTTGACTGGGTCGCGATCCAGAAAGCGGTGAAGAGCAACCAACGCGGCCGCAAGCTGCGCGGTGGCTCCACCATCAGCCAACAGACCGCCAAGAATGTATTCCTGTGGCCCGAACGCTCGTGGCTGCGCAAAGGGATGGAGGCGGGCTTTACGGTTCTGATTGAGACCCTTTGGCCCAAACAACGCATCATGGAAGCCTATCTGAACGTAGCCGAATTTGGCCCCGGTATTTTTGGGGCTGAGGCCGGGGCGCTCTATCACTTTGGCAAGCACGCCAAAGACCTTACCCCGATGCAGGCGGCGCGGCTTGCCGCCATCCTGCCGCTACCTGCAAAATGGAGCCCAACGAAGCCCTCACGCCGTGTCGCGCGCAAGGCCAATGGCATCGTCAAAGGGGCGCGGATTGTGCGCGAGAGCGGCTTAGGTTCCTGCATCAAAATTCAACAAAAGAAGAAAAAGTTATGAACGTAGAACGCGATCTTTTGGAGCGCATTGCCGAAGCTTTAGAGCGTTTGGCCCCGGTGCCTGCCCCATTGCCGAGCCCTGACGGTCATAACGTTTTTGTCTGGCGCGGCGATCAGATGCGCTTAACCCCCGTCACCCAGCCCCGTCGTGTGCCGTTGGATTTGATCCAAGGGGTCGAGACCCAAAAAGGGCGGCTCCTGTTGAATACGGAGCGCTTTGCTGCAGGTCATCCCGCCAATCATGCGATGCTGTGGGGTGCCCGCGGCACCGGCAAGAGTGCCTTAGTCAAGGCCGTCCATCATCAGGTTTCCAAGCAATGTCCCGACCTGAAACTGGTCGAGATCGGCCGCACCGACCTTCACAGTCTGCCAGATTTGGCCGACCGTTTGAGCGAGGCGGGTTGGCGCGCGCTGGTCTTCATCGACGACCTTTCGTTTGAAGGGGCGGACGAGACCTATAAGGCGCTGAAAAGCGTGTTGGACGGTGGCGTTTCTGGCGCGATGGCCAATCTGTTGGTCTATGTCACCTCCAATCGTCGTCATCTGATCAATCGCCTGGACGGCAATCAAGCCGAGTTTCGCCCCGAAGAGACAGTGGAAGAACAAGTGGCCTTGCCAGAGCGTTTCGGTCTGTGGCTGGGCTTCCAAAGCTTAGATCAGCCGACTTGGCTCTTGATCGTGCACGGCTATGCCAAGGCGTTACACCTCGCCCCCGATGATCCAGAACTCAACCGCACCGCTTTGCAATGGGCCGCCCAGCGCGGTGCCCGCTCTGGCCGTAGTGCGTGGCAATTCGTGATTGATCGGGCGGGCCAGTTGGGGCTGTCGATCAATCTGCGGGATTAGCGACACTCAAGTCGGATTAGCGCTACCCGAAGCTAAAAATGGTACCGGATCAACTGGCTTTGTTGCGTGACGCACTTGGAAGTGCAGGCGGGGCGAGCGGGCGCGGCCGGTTTGGCCCACTTGGCCGATGACCTGTCCGCGCGTGACGGTCTGTCCTTCGCGGACATTGACGGAATTAGCGAAGGCATAAGCGGTCATGTAATCGCTGGAATGGCGGATCAGGACGAGCCAGCCATAACCCGCTAGTTGATTACCAACATAGGCGACTTGGCCAGAGGCTGCGGCTTTAAACGGCGTGCCGGATGGGGCCTCAATCTCAATCCCATCTACCACGCGCAAGTCCGCTTTGGTGCCAAAGGTCTCCACCAAGCGACCACGAACGGGCCAAGCAAAACTGGGCAAGGCGGCCATTGCTCCCGGCGCCGTCTTTGGTACCTCTGCTAATGGGCGCTTGGGCGGTGGCGGTGGGACGGTAGCAACTGGACCCGCTTCAGAATTAGGGCGCAATTGGCCTGGCACGCCACCTGTAACTGGACGGCCTGCAGCCAATTCTGTCGCTAGCAAGGCAACAAGGTCTTGCGGCTCCAGCCCTGTTAACTGATCGCGTACGAGCGCCGGGAGAATAATTTTTTGACCCGGTTGAACTTTTACTGGGCGAGGAAAGCGGTTGAACAACGCTAGTGAGCGCTCGTCCACATTATAGCGCCGCGCAATGGCGGAGAAGGTTTCGTTGCGGCGCACGATATGGACCTTCAATGGCGGCAGTTTGAGCGTTTGGCCCGGGGTCAGGGCAAAGGGCGCGCGCAGTGCGTTGACTTGGATCAACCCGACTAAGGGCGATCGTGTACGCTCAGCAATCGCATAGAGGGTCTCGCCGCGCATAACACGGGTCTCGGTCGGCGGGTTTTGCGGATCAAAGTCAATTGTTCCAGGTGCCGGCTGGGCCGCCAGCGGCGACATGCCACTGAGTGAAAGGGTAGCAATGAGAAAGAGGCTGATGACGCAACGCATGGACGAGCGTGTCGCACAACATGGTTAAGCAGGCGTTGCTGCCCCTAAGAACGCTCAAGCCTCGCGCGCCACGCCAGGCAACAAAGGCACGAAGCGCACATCCATCAGGGCTTCTTCTTCAAACACCCCATCTTCGCGCAGGCGATAGCGCAAAAGCTCTTGCACCGCCCCTGCTCCGACTGGAGCCACCAAAATACCGCCCGGTGCCAATTGCGCCAGCAAAGCGTCTGGGCGAACCGGGGCCGCGCAGGTGAAAATGATCCGGTCAAACGGACCTTGATCTGGCCAGCCCAATCCACCATCGCTGCACTTAGAGACAATATTGGTTAGCTTCAGCCCCTCATGGCGGCTTTGGGCCAAGCGTAGCAGGGTACGATAGCGCTCGAGCGTAAAGACGCGGCGTGCCAGCTTGGAAAGGATCGCCGTTTGGTAGCCAGAGCCGGTGCCGATTTCGAGAACTTTCTCGCGCCCGGTCAGCTCCAACGCCGCCGTCATAATGCCGACGACATAGGGCTGGCTGATGGTCTGGCCACATTCGATCGGTAAGGCAGCATCTTCCCAAGCCCGCCCTTCAAAGCCAGCCGACATAAAAACTTCGCGGGGGATTGTTTCAATGGCGTTCAAGACGGAGGCATCGGTTACCCCGGCTTTGCGCAAAGCAAGTACGATACGGGCGCGGCCATCTTCGCTACTCATGCTCCCAGCGCCTCCCTCAGAGCGCTTAAAACCCGGTGTTCTGTCATATCGATATGGAGCGGTGAGACCGAAATCCGGTTCTCATATATGGCCAGAAGGTCAGAGCCCGTCGGTGGCTTAGACAGTTTGCCGCGATAGCCGATCCAGTAATAATCATTGCCGCGGAGATCGCTGCGCCGGTCGATTTGATGGACACATTCATCGCGAAAGCCCTGAAATGTTGCTTCAAGACCGGTGACATCTTCGGGCTCACAATCAGGAAAGTTGACGTTCATCACCACGCCGTCAGACCAAGGGGCAGCCAAAAGCTTGCGCACTACCTCCGCGCCATGAGCTTCAGCGGTATACCATGGAATAGGTTGGCCGACACGGAAATTGACGGCTTGGGACAAAGCGATTGAGGGTACGCCCATCTGCATGCCTTGCACCGCTGCGGCGACAGTGCCCGAGACGCTGGTATCTTCGGCGAGGTTTTGACCGCGATTGACGCCTGACAGCACCAAGTCTGGGCGACCACCCTTCACCAATTCATCAATACCCAACAGAACGCAATCAGTAGGCGTGCCCGAACAGGCAAAGCGGCGCTCTCCCACAGCCCTGACACGGACAGGCTCTGTCAGTGTTAAGGCACGTGAGGCACCCGAACGCTCGACCTCTGGCGCAACGACCCAGACATCGGTGCTAATGGCTTGGGCGATGCGCTCTAAGACGGCTAGGCCCGGCGCATGAATGCCATCGTCGTTTGAAATCAAAATGCGCAAGAACGGTCCCCTGTTGAACCAGAATCATTGGTTCAGCCTGATTGGCTTTGGGACGGGTATCACTTCACGGCCTGCTTCGCGAGCACGTTATTCGGCGGCTTTCATAGCGCCTAAAACCGCACCAGTTATCATGGCGTTGGTCATCAAAGGCGCCGAATCGATTAATAGAAGCCCCAAGCGCTCATTGCCACAGGCGTAAGTATAGAGCTGGGCCACAACCAGAAACAATAGGCCCACCACCATACCTAGCCGCAGACTGGCCATCAGCGTGGTAATGCCGCGGTCCTTGATGAGAAGACCCATACCGACTGGGACCATGATAGGCATGATCGGGCTTAAAGCCATCCGTCCTTGTTCGCCCGCCAACGTGTTCGGCGTATCGCCCGATACGGCCATCCATTGGGCGGAAAACAGCATGCCATAAATCAATGCGCTGACGAGATAGATCAGCACAGAGACAAGAATGAGCGGGATTAGCTTAACACCCACGACGCGCACATTATTTTTCACTCATCTTTTTGATAAAATTTTATTGACCCTATTATGGAACTAAGGATGATGCAAAGCTGAAATTGAGTTAGAAACCTCGTTGATGTCGTTTGATTCTAAAAGGGAAAAATCAAAGAACAGGATTTAAAAGCAATCGCTTAAGTGTAGCTGAAAATGTTTCGGATTATTAGTTTGTTTACCATGCTTCTCAACGGAGCCTTTAGAACTCAGTGTTAGCTTTTAGAGGTATTCAAAACGAATACTCCTCGCTCGTAGCGAGAGACAACCAGTAGGGATGAGGGCTAGAAATGCTCAGCGTAAACACGAATCGAGGCGCCATGGTTGCGCTTCAGCATCTAATTCAAACCAATCGCGACCTTGACAGAACCCAGAACGCGGTTTCGACAGGTTTGAAAGTTGCCTCAGCAAAAGATAATGCCGCATTTTGGGCTATTGCCAATAGAATGCGCTCAGACGTGACGTCTTATGACCGAGTCCGTGAATCTGGCGACCGTGCCACTTCCATTCTCGACACGGCGATTGCAGCCAGTGAAAGCATCATGGAACTGCTGAACGAAATGAAGGGCAAGGCCTTGGCCGGTTCACTGGCGGGTAACTCGCCAGCAGCTACTCTCGCTTTGGCAGCAGATTTTACACAGCTTCGTAGTCAAATTACCAACGTAATAACCAACGCCTCATTTGACGGTACCAATATGATTGGTGCCACGCCAAGCAGCGCGGTTGCTCTGGGTGACGCAACAGGTACTGTTGGTAGCAACATCACAATCAATGGGATGGACTTGAATTTGGGCGGTGCCACTATAACCGTTGCGGCAGCAGGGGCGTTAACCAACGCAACCGATTTTGGAGTTGCGCTAGGCCAAGTCAACACCTCGATCACCAATTTGGGCACTCAATTGGCGACCTGGGGCGCTGGTGCACGGCGCCTGGAAGTTCACAAAACCTTTGTCGGAAAGCTGCAAGAC
>JBEAVQ010000014.1:35142-35640 GCA_041160865.1 Pseudomonadota bacterium
TCCATTGTCGACGCCGACCTCGCCAAAGAAAGCGCCAAGCTGCAAGCGCTGCAAGTCAAGCAACAGCTTGGCATTCAGGCGCTGTCAATCGCCAACAGCTCGTCGCAGGGGGCTCTGTCTCTGTTCCGCTAAAGCTTATAAAAACAAAAAACTATGATTCAGATTTGGCCCAAGCACTTTTGCTTGGGCCTTTTTTTGTCTGATTTTAGAGTGGGCCCCTGATATCAGCCAGAAGGCCAAACTGGTATCAACTTAAAAGACAGGGAGACCTGCGATGACTGGAGGCCACCTGACTTGGATCAAATCGATCCAAGCCTCTTTTATTTTTCAAAAATGCTGAATGTCTGATATTTTTTGAACTTATCCTGAGTTCGATAAAATTGTTCCGATTTCGAACACCAAAAATACGGGTATGGCGGCTAAAGTGCCGTCAAGGTCTGAATGACTTCGACGCCGGTAATGCGGGCGTCCGTTACCTAGAAGGAGATCGAGAATGAT
>JBEAVQ010000015.1:0-57563 GCA_041160865.1 Pseudomonadota bacterium
AGAGCCCCCACCCTATCAGCCAAGTCCCTTACCGACTTTAGCTCCTGCTTCTGCGCCAAATCTGCGCACCTTGCCCAACCGCCCGATCACCGCGACGCCGACCCAAGCTGCCCCAATGGCTCTGCCCAAATCGCAAGTCGGGCTGCCCAAAGTCCAAGTGCCCCAGATCAAAGCGGCCGACTTGCGGGTTCCCGAAGAACAAGCGGGTGCAAGCGTTAGTGGGGGTAATGCGGCGGCAGGCGGCACAAGCGGCGGCGGCGCGGCTTCACAAGCCAGCGCTCAAGCGGGTATCGGCACATCAGGCGGGGTCACGTCGCTTGGCGGATCCTTCGCTGGCGGTGGGGCGTTGCCGTCTTCAGGCGGCGGGAATCAGGGCGGTTCGCAGACGACTGCTGGCTCTAGTGGTGCCCTACCACGCAGACCCGGTGGTGCAGGCGTTAAAACGGAATTCCCAACTGGGGTCGGTGGGACGCTTCTCTCCAAGATGGCCCGGACCGGCGAATGCGCGCAGATCAGCCGCGACCGCGACGGCAAATGCCCTGATTGGGATCCGATTGATGGCAGGTCGCCCCGTTTAGCCAAACCCATGCCTGTCGCCGTGCCTAAAGATGCAGCGCCCGGTCGCTATCCCTTAGGCAGCAATCCTATGCCTCTGTGCAAACCCGGCACACCGCAAGCCCAATTTGGCTTGTCCTGCCTGCCGCGTGATGATGGACCAGGTATTCCCAAGCAATAATCCAGCGCTTGTTTTTTACGCCGTACCACCGGCATAGTGCGACATGATGCAAGCTTTCCTGGTATTTCTAGGCGGTGGTCTGGGCGCTGTAGCGCGCTGGGCCTTTGGGATGACTGCCGCACGCTGGCTGGGCATTGCTTGGCCTTGGGGCACTTTCGGGGTCAATGTCTTGGGCAGTTTCGTGATGGGTGTCGTCGTGGCCACATTGATGCGTGGCGGCGCGATGACTGGCGGGGCAGAGAATTGGCGGCTGTTTCTAGCCACCGGAATTTTGGGCGGATTTACCACCTTTTCCGCCTTCTCGCTCGAAAGCGCCCGCCTGATTGAGGCGGGCCATTGGGGCCAAGCAGGTCTGTATGGCCTCACCTCTGTCGTAGTCTCGATTGCTGCCCTGTTTGCAGGCATGGCACTTGGGCGGCTTAACGGCTAAGAGAACGCCATGTCATCTCCCATCACCCTCCCCGTACGCGAAACAGACGGCGAAGTTCGCCTCGATCGGTTCCTGCGCCGCAAGTTCACCACCCTTACGCAAGGGCGGATTGAACAAATGATCCGCAAGGGCCAGATCCGGATTGATGGCGTGCGCGCCAAAAAGGCGGGCGACCGCCTTAGCCCTGGTGCCGAAGTGACTGCGCCACAGGAAATCGTCATCCCGGAGAAGAAGGACGACGGTGTTGTCCGCGTGCGGTTGAATCCCGAGGACGAGCGTTGGTTGCGCGATATGGTCATCCATGAGGATGAGGATGTCATCGTACTGAACAAGCCGCCCGGCATTGCCGTGCAGGGCGGTACAGGCATGACCAAGCATCTCGATAAAATGATGGAAATTTTTGCCATTGACGAACATGGCAAGCCAAAACTGTGCCACCGCTTGGACAAGGACACTTCAGGTGTCTTGATCTTTGGTCGCAATCCGGCCGCCACCGCCAAACTGTCCAAAGCCTTTGCAGGGCGCAAGACCACCAAGGTCTATTGGGCCATCTGCTTGGGTACGCCCCATCCGCTGTCAGGCGAAGTGCGCGGCTGGATGATCAAAGCCGGCAGCGCCAAGAACCCTGATAATGAGATGATGCGCCGCGCAACGCATGGGGAACCCAATGCGGTGTTTGCTATCACCGATTATTACGTCATGTCGAACGCTGGTACCAAAGCGTCTTGGGTTGCGCTGAAGCCTATAACCGGACGCACACACCAATTGCGCTTCCACATGGCAGAAATGGGCTATTCCATCGCCGGTGACCCGAAATATGTGTGTGATCGCGAGCCTATTGGTGGCTTGAGTGAGCAATTACATCTGCATGCTCGCGCCATCCGTATCCCACACCCAAAGGGCGGGATATTGAGCGTTACCGCCGACCTGCCACCCCACATGCTGAAAGCGTTTGATGCGCTAGGCTTCCAGCAGTTTGAAGGCCGAGACCCGTTTGAACATTTCCGGGTAGATGCTTGACCTTTCGCTTCGCGGTCTTTGATATTGACGGCACCCTGGTCGATAGCCGGGCAATCATCACGGCTTGCATGGATAGGGCCTTTATTGGTGCTGGGCTTGCCCCTCCGGGGTTTGAACGAACCAGGCGGGTCATCGGTCTATCTTTGGGGCCGGGCTTAGCCTATCTCGCCCCGGATGCCGACGACGCACTGCGCCAGTCTATCCTAGAAAGCTATCGCACTGCCTTTTTCGACATGCGGCAAGATCCAGCCTTTCTGTCACCCGCCTATGAGGGGGCCGATGCGCTGTTACGCAGCTTGCTGGCAGAAAATTGGGTATTGGGTATCGCCACGGGCAAGTCCCGTCGGGGGCTTGATGCCATGCTGGAGCAGCACGCTTGGGGCGATCTATTCCAAGCCCATTTCTGTGCAGATGATGGGCCTGGCAAACCCCACCCGCATATGGTGCTGGAAAATATGCGCGTCGTTGGTGCCCAACCTGACCAGACTCTCGTAATCGGCGACAGCGAACATGATATGGCGATGTCCGTTCAGGCCGGTACTACAGCTATAGGCGTATCATGGGGCTTTGGTACCACCGAAGAAATGCTGGCAGCAGGCGCCGCGCTCGTCACCCACCAGATGGGGGAACTCGAGCAGGTCCTTAAGGGCTACGTATAGTGCAGCTAAGTGCGCTTTAGCGTTTCACGCAGAGCCTCAACTTCGCCCCGTAACGCCCTCATTTCATCTAGTAAAGCTTCTTCGCGTGCTTGGGCATTTAGGGCAGCAGAGGCCACCACATCTTGGGCTTCATCCTGCATCGCTCCAACGACTACCCCGATGAATAGGTTCAACACCACAAAGGCGCTGAACAGGATGAAAGGCAAAAAGAAGAGCATTGCATAGGGATGGTTTTCTAAGACTGGCTTGACGATCTCGCCAGACCAGCCATCCAAAGTCATCAGCTGAAATAGGGTGTAAAGGCTGCGGCCAAGGTCACCAAAAGCTTCGGGCTCGGTTGCCGCAAACAATTTTGTTGCCATCACGCCACTGACATAGAAAACCAATACCAGAAGCACGATGATGGACCCCATACCAGGCAAGGCTGATAGCATCGCCCCCACAACGCGTTTTAAGCTTGGGATGATGGTAATTAGGCGCAACACGCGCAGAACCCGCAGCGCCCGCAAGACACTCAAAGGTCCTGACGCAGGTACCAGCGCGATTGCAATGATGGTGAAATCAAATAGATTCCAACCAGACCGGAAGAACTTCTGCCGATAGACGACCAGCTTCAACCCTAGCTCCGCCACAAAAACGGCAAGCAAAGCCTTATCAAGCCCTATCAGGATTGGCCCCCACGTCGCCATGACAGCAGGTGACGTTTCGAGCCCCAAGATCACTGCATTGACCAAAATTAGGCCGGTTATCACCCACTCAAACGCGCGGGATTCAAGGTTCTTTTTAAGTTTGAGAAGCATGGGGAGGTTCCTTAAGCGCTCGCATTGGCGTGAACGCTCGGCTGCGGTCAAGCCTTAGCACGTTCAGGAAAATGTGATCAGGCGCACGAAACGCCTTCTCTGTCGCCAGTTGCTGGTCAGTCAGTACCAAACACAGTATGGGACCCGTCATGACACCCCCAACTTTACCCCGCCGCTTTTATAAGACTGTCGATATCGCCCCGGTCGAAACCGGCTTTGCGGTGCGCCTTGATCAGGCGACGCCAAAGACCCCCGCAAAAAAGCCGCTTGTCTTGCCAACACAAGCCGCTGCCGAATTGGTTGCGGCTGAGTGGGATGCGCAGATCGAAAGCATCGACCCGTTCGCCATGCCAATCACCCGCTTGGTCAATGTCGCATTGGACCGGGCGACGGAGACACGCCACGCCATGGTCGGCGAGATCGTCAAATATGCGGCGACAGACCTTGTGTGTTATCGGGCGGCAACGCCAGCTAGCTTGGTTGCCGCTCAAGCCGCGGCTTGGGATCCGTTACTTACATGGGCTGAGGCGCACTTGGGCGTTCAGCTTGTAACCACCATGCAGGCATTGGCGATTGATCAACCTGAAGAGTCGCTCGCCCGCATTGAAGCGGCTGCCCATGCACTCGACGATTTGCGCCTCACCGCTTTGGCCTTTGTCAATGGGCTCGCAGGCTCTGCCATCGTGGCACTTGCCCTCATCCACCGTCACATAGATGGCGAAAAGGCCTTCCGCGCCATACGCGTTGAAGAAGACTGGCAGGCCGAACGCTGGGGCCGCGACCCCGATGAAGAAAAAATCGCCAATGCCCGGCGCGTTGACCTGATCGCGGCGGAACGCTTGGTTTCAGCGCTCGCTTAACCCTCACCCCGTCCCCAAAAACACTTCGGGATCCACTTGATCAAACAGATGCAGCGCCAAGCGGGCTGCGAGGCCACGTGGGCTGGAGAGTGTCGGATCGGCGTCGACCAAGACGCGCGCATCGCGCTGGGCGATGGCCAAGAGGTCTGAGTGGAGGGCCGCGTCTGCCAGCTTAAAGGCAGGGATACCCGATTGGCGTAGGCCCAATAGGTCTCCCCCACCGCGCAGCTTGAAATCTTCTTCGGCGATGGCAAAGCCATCTTCGGTCTCGCGCAATTTCGCGATCCGGCGCGCGCCCATCTCGCTCAATGGATTGGCATAGAGCAACAGGCAATGGCCGGGCTTACCCCCTCGCCCTACCCGTCCCCGAAGCTGGTGCAATTGGGCTAGGCCGAAGCGCTCGGCGTACTCAATCACCATGACGCTGGCTTCAGGCACATCGACGCCTACTTCGATGACGGTCGTGGCGACCAGAATTTTAGCCGCCCCAGAGCGAAAATCCTCCATCGCTTCGTCTTTGTCCTTGGACGACATCCGGCCATGAATCAGGCGGACGCTGTCGCCAAACATGGCCTGCAGGTCCTGAAAGCGGTCGCTGGCCGCCGATACATCTACCTTGTCGCTCTCTTCCACGAGCGGGCAAACCCAGAAGACCCGGTCGTCTTTCTCAATCGCGCGGCGGGCGGCTTCGGCCACTTCATCCAATCGGTCGAGCGACATAGCGATGGTCTTGATCGGTGCGCGACCTGGTGGCTTTTCATCCAGACGGCTGACATCAAGGTCACCATAAACGGCCATGGCAAGCGTGCGGGGGATTGGCGTCGCGCTCATTGCAAGCACATGAGGGGCAAAGCCTTTGTCAATCAGGCGCCTCCGGTCCGCGACGCCAAAGCGGTGTTGCTCATCGACAACGACAAGGCCCAATTGTCGAAACAAGACGCCTTGTTGAAACAAAGCATGGGTGCCACAAACCGCGTGAACATCGCCATTGGCGAGGCCTGCTAGCACCATGCGCTTGTGACTGGCCTTATCCTTGCCTGTCAGCACTTCGAGGCGCAGGCCGATCTTGGCCATCAAGGGGGCGAGGCCCGCATAATGCTGGCGCGCAAGGATTTCCGTGGGTGCCATCAAGGCTGACTGCATCTGAGCTTCTGCCGCGCGCGCCATCGACCACGCGGCGACCAATGTCTTGCCCGCGCCGACGTCGCCTTGCAGCAGGCGCAACATCGGCGTGGAGGCCGCCATGTCCGACCCGATTTCCGCAAAAGCGCGGGCTTGAGCCCCGGTCGGCTGATAGGGGAGAGCGGCTAATAGAGCGTCACTATAAACACCTGAGCCGTGGATAGCGCGCCCCGGTGTGCGCCGCCTTGCGGCACCTGACAGCTGCAGGGCAATTTGGCGGGCGAAAAGCTCATCATAGGCCAGCCTGCGCCGCGCAGGCGTGCTGGGCAGGATCGCATCCTCCCCATCAGGGGCATGGGCACGCACAAGTGCTGCGCCAAAGGTCTCCCACTCTTCGCGTGCCACAAGGGCGGGATCTGCCCATTCGACAAGACCCTTGGCCTTGTGCGCCGCTGCGCCACAAATCTTCGCCAGTGTGCGATGCGATAGGCCGGCGACACTGCGATAAATCGGCTCAAACACGACGCGCAGATCTGGATCATCCAGATTGAGAATCCGCGAGGGATGGATCATCTGCCGCTCGCCATAGCGTTCGCTAATTTCGCCTGACACCACCCGTATCGCCCCTTCGGGCAAACGCTCGGACAAATAGCGCGCATTGGGCTTGAAGAAGAGAAGCGACAGGAAGCCCGTGTCATCTGACACTTGGATTTTATAGGGCCGGCCCATGCCACCGGGCTGATGGCGTTCTACCGTCACTTCGAGGGTACATAAGCGCCCAAGCTCTGCTTCATGTATCTTCGGGCGATAGCGTCGATCGACTAGGCCTGTAGGCAAATGAAAGGCCAGATCGCGCACCGTCTCGCCGCCCGCCGCCTTGGCCGCCAAAGGCGCAATCTTGGGACCGACCCCGGGTAGGGTCGTCAAAGGCGCAAAGAGGGCAAACAGGCTTTCAGGACGCATGATGCCCTATGTTTAACCGAGCTTGGCCCGCTGCGTCACGCGCCACTTTTAGCTTTCATCACCCGGATCAAGCCTTCTTGCGCAACGCTGGCCACCAATCGCCCGTCACGGGTGAAGATTTTGCCCCGGTTCATGCCTCGCCCACGCCCAGCCCACGGGCTGTCGGTGCAATACAGCAACCACTCATCCGCGCGGAAATCGTCGTGAATCCAGACCGCGTGATCAAGGCTCGCCGTCATCAACTCCCCCCGCATCCAACTGAGGCCATGCGGACGTGCACACGTTCCCAGAAGCTGCATGTCGGTGGCATAGGCCAGAACCGCGCGGTGAATTTGCGGGTCATCGCCCATGGGCGCTACAGCGCGGAACCAGGAATTCTGCATCGGCGGCAATTTGTCTGCCTTCAGCCACGCCGCAGCGTCGAGTGAGCGAAACTCAATCGGGCGCGGCGTCATGAAGAAGGGGCGGAATTTCTCGGGCACCAGATCAATCGACCTCTGCCGCCATTCCATCTCCGACGGCAGCGATTCTGGGTCTGGCATGTCCGGCATCTTGTCTTGGTGGCTGAGCCCCTGCTCCAGCTTGTGGAAGGAAGCTGCCATATTCAAAATCGGCACGCCCTGCTGCTGGGCGATGACGCGGCGGGTCGAGAAACTGCCACCATCATGGTCGCGCACGACGCGGTAAACGACGGGGAAGTCCTCATTGCCGGGCCGCATGAAATAAGCATGTAGCGAATGGGGCAGACGATCGGTGTCGGTCGATTTACATGCCGCCATCAAAGCTTGGGCAATGACCTGCCCACCAAACACCCGACCCCGGCCGCCGTCCTTGCGAGCGCCGCGATAGAGGTCGGTGTCGAGCGTTTCGACATCCAACAAAGTGGTTAAGCCATGGATCAATTCGTCTGGGGAGGGATGTTGCTCAGTCATCCTGCTCAGTTAGGACAATTGCGCCCGCGGGGGAAGTTCGCAGGTGCAGGAGATTGGGATTTTGTGAGGCCAGCCCTTACAACTTCTCCCGCCGCAGCGCGCGCCACGCCTCTAGCTTCTCCACAATGCGCGCCTCGGCGCCATTCTCGGTCGGCTGATACAAATCCTGTGGCCCCATTCGATCTGGAAAGCCGGATAGCCCTGAAATGCCACCGGAGGCATCAGGATCATAGACATAGCCTTTGCCATAACCCTGTTCCTTCATCAGCGAAGTGGGGGCATTGAGAAACCGCGCTGGTGGGGGTTCGGAGCCTGTTTGGGCGGCCAAGACTTGCGCCTTCTTAAAGGCCACATAGGCGGCATTAGATTTGGGCGCGCAGGCCAGATGCACAGTCGCTTGCGCCAGCGCCAGCTCTCCCTCAGGCGAGCCTAAAAACTCAAACGCGTCGCGGGCGGCAATGGTGACCCGCAGGGCAGTCGGGTCCGCCAAGCCAATATCCTCGCTCGCCATGCGCACCAATCGGCGGGCAATGAAGAGCGGGTTCTCGCCGCCATGCAGCATACGCGCCAGCCAATAGAGCGACGCGTCGGGATCACTGGCGCGGACTGACTTATGCAGGGCCGAGATCAGATTATAATGCTCGTCCTTATTCTTGTCATAGGCGGGTACCCTGCGTTGTAAGAATTGGCTGAGGCCTGCACGGTCAAAGGGCTGGTCAAAAGCGGCTTGAAACACCTCTTCCAACAGGGTGAGAAAATGGCGGCCATCTCCATCGGCAAAGTCCATCAGCGTTTGACGGGCCTGTGCGTCCAAGGGCGCAGGGCGGCCATAATGGGCCTCGGCACGGGTTAGTAGCGTCTTAAGACCTTCGTATTCCAGCCGCTTTAGGACAAAGACCCGCGCGCGCGACAAAAGTGCACCATTAATCTCAAAACTGGGGTTTTCCGTTGTCGCACCCACCAAAGTGACAGTGCCCGCCTCGACATAGGGCAGAAATCCGTCTTGTTGCGCGCGGTTAAAGCGATGGATCTCGTCCACGAATAACAGGGTGCCACGCCCCGTCGCGCGCAATTGCGCTGCGGCCTCAAATGCTTTGCGCAGATCAGCGACGCCTGAGAATACCGCCGAAACGGAAGTAAAGGCCAGATCAGACGCATCAGCCAGCAATCGGGCAAGGCTGGTTTTGCCCACGCCCGGCGGGCCCCACAGAATCATGCTAGATAGCCGCTTTTGCGCGACCATGCGGCCAATGGCCCCGTCTGAGGCCAAGAGATGATCTTGCCCGACTATATCGGCAAGGCTCGTTGGGCGCAGCATATCGGCCAAGGGTCGGTTTAGGTCTGCTTCCAGTCCCGAGGCCGCAAACAGATCGCTCACAAGAATAAGACCGCCGTGATTTGCTGATCCCCACGTTGGATCGTGACTTTGCCTCGCTGGCCCCCACTGAGACGGTCGGAGAGGTCTTGCGAGGACTGGATCGGCTCATCATTGACTTGCAAGATGATATCGCCTGGGCGAAGTCCAGCGCGAGCCCCTTCCCGCGCGCCATCAACGGCGGTAACGATTGCGCCGCGCGTGAACGGGTCCACCCCCTGCTCTTCTGCCAAAGCTGGATTGATCGTGGCGATACTCACGCCATCAAAGCTATGACGTCCGGCCAGCACACGCGGGGTTTGCGCTTCGCCCGGAGGGGCAGAGAGCTTCCCGCGACTGGTGCGAACTTGGCCTTGGCGTTGATAGGTAAATTCAACCGCTTCGCCGGGCTTGCGGGTCGCGGCTTGATATTTCAGGCCAGAATCGTCGGCCACTGGTGCGCCAGCAAAGGCGGTAATCACATCGCCTCTGCGCAGGCCTGCTTCGGCCCCGGCAGAGCCTGGATAGACGTCAGTTACCAAAATACCACCTGGACGGCTGAGGCCTAAGGAGCGGGCGACTTCTGCGTCGACATTCTGGCCTTTAATCCCGGTCCAAGCGCGGATGACTTTCCCGTCGGTGACGGCCCCATCGACCACGCGCTTGACCATCTCAGCCGGAATGGCAAAGCCAACACCAGCCGAAGTGCCAGAGCGGGAAAAGATCGCCGTATTCACGCCGACCAGATCGCCATTCATATCCACTAAGGCCCCGCCAGAATTACCCGGATTGATGGAAGCATCGGTTTGGATGAAGAAGCTATAGTCCGTAATGCCCACGTCCGTGCGGGCAAGAGCCGATATTATCCCGCCCGTGACAGTCTGACCCACGCCAAACGGATTGCCAATAGCCAGAACTTGATCGCCCACTTGGGCATTAGAGGTGTCGGCGAAGCGCAGGGCAGTCAGCCGCTCCCCCTTGGTGTCGATGCGCAGCACGGCAAGGTCCGTGCGTGGGTCTGTTAGGACGATTTTGGCTGGAAACTCCCGCCTGTCACCCAGCACAACGACCAACTCGGTCGCGCCATCAACCACGTGATTATTGGTGACGATAATCCCATCATCGCGAACCACAACGCCAGAGCCTTGGCTTTGGCTAGCGCGGTCTGGCATGCGGAAAGCGCCGCCAAAGAAATCAACCGCCACCCGGCCACGCTGGATTGAGCGTGCGTAGACATTGACGACCGCTGCAGACGAACGCCGCACGATGGGCGCGTAGGAGGAGATGGCGTCGGACTTGGTGGCTGGAACCACCCGGGGCTGGGCTGGCGTGCTAGTTAGGGTGCTAGGGGCTACAGCGGCTGGCTTTTGGCCCGTGCCGACTTGGGCGATCAAGGGCACACCTGTCACGAGGCCCGCGCCCAACGCAGAAGCGGCGATCAATTTTAACATGCCGACCCGGCCTCCGTTGGATGTCTGTTTGTTCATGGCTTGTATGAAAGCACCCTTCCTATGAACCGCAAGTGGCTCAATTGTGACAAATCAGTCAGACAAGGCAAGGGCCACGCAGATGTTACAGTGGCGCATCATGCCATTGACCCGGTGCAAGATCGCCCAAAGACCAGTCCCCAATCTGAACCCGCACCAGACGCAACGTTGGGTGGCCAATCGCCGCCGTCATGCGTCGAACCTGGCGGTTGCGACCTTCGCGGATCGTCAGGCTGATCCAGCTATCGGGAATGCTCTTGCGCACTCGGATTGGCGGGTTGCGCGGCCATAGGCCCGGATCGTCGAGGCGGGCAACGTCAGCAGGTCGTGACGGCCCGTCATTCAGCATCACCCCTTTGGCAAGGCCTTCGAGCGCCTCATCTGTTGGAATGCCTTCTACCTGCACGAAATAGGTTTTGGGCAGCTTAAACTGGGGGTTTGCAATCTTTGCTTGCAGCTTGCCATCATCGGTCAAGAGCAAGAGGCCCTCACTATCCCGGTCGAGGCGGCCAGCGGGATAGACGCGCGGCACATCCACAAAATCCGCCAAAGTCTGCCGCCCCTCCCCACCCGAAAACTGGCAGAGGACGTCATAGGGTTTGTTTAACAGGATGAGGCGGGGCATGGGGAGGGTTATAGGGTGGGTTTGCGGGATGGGTAAAGGAGGGCCCCAAAAACAAAAAAGCCGCCCCAAACAGGGCGGCTTTTTAATCCAATACGTGCGCTAAAGCTTATTCGTCGCCAGCAACTGGGCCGGAGTCTTTACCCTTAGCGCTGACGTCGCGGTCAACGAATTCGATCACGGCGACGGCTGCATTGTCACCATGGCGGAAGCCCGCTTTCATAATACGCAAATAGCCACCAGCGCGGTCGGCATAGCGTGGGCCGATGACGTCAAACAGCTTTTTGGTTTGGGTCTCGTCGCGCATGCGCGAAGCAACCAAACGACGCGAAGCCAAGTCACCCTTTTTAGCCAAAGTAATCAAACGCTCCAAAACTGGGCGTAATTCCTTTGCCTTTGGCAAGGTGGTCACGATTTGCTCGTGCTTCACCAAGCTGGCAGCCATGTTGGCGAACATGGCAGTGCGGTGTTCATGTGTCCGGTTCAGTTTCCGGTGTCCGTGACCGTGGCGCATTTCTATTTCTCCATCTGGCGACGTCTCGCGACGTTGCGTCTTGATTACATTTGGTCTTCGAACTTCTTAGCGAGTTCGTCGATGTTTTCAGGGGGCCAGTTTGGCGCTTCCATGCCCAAATGGAGACCCATCTGCGCGAGGACTTCCTTAATTTCGTTCAAGGACTTGCGGCCGAAGTTTGGCGTGCGCAACATTTCTGCTTCGGTCTTCTGGATCAGATCGCCGATATAGATGATGTTGTCGTTCTTCAAGCAGTTTGCCGAACGCACCGACAATTCCAACTCTTCCACACGCTTCAACAAAGCTGGGTTAAACGGCAATTCTGGGCGGGTTTCTTCAACCTTTTTGGTCTTGGCTTCTTCGAAGTTGATGAAGACGTCCAATTGGTCCTGAATGATGCGCGCTGCATAAGCAATCGAATCTTCAGGCGTCATGGCACCATTGGTTTCAACTTCCATGACAAGACGATCATAGTCAAGCACTTGGCCTTCGCGGGTGTTTTCCACCTTGTAGGCAACGCGCTTCACCGGGCTGTAGAGCGCGTCAACCGCGATCAAGCCGATTGGCGCATCTTCAGGGCGGTTTGCGTCCGCAGTTACATAGCCCTTGCCGTTTTCAACGGTGAATTCCATGCGGATTTCAGCGCCGTCGTCCAGCGTACAAAGGACTTGCTCTGGGTTCAATATTTCAATGTCGCTACCGGCTTGGATTTCGCCAGCGGTGACTTCACCTGGGCCTTGCGCGCGCAAAGTCATGCGCTTTGGGCCGTCTGCATGCATGACCAAGGCCACGCCTTTGATGTTCAACACGATGTCGGTCACGTCTTCACGTACACCAGCAATCGAGGAAAACTCATGGACAACGCCGTCGATCTGCACCGAGGTAATGGCCGAACCGCGCAGAGACGACAAAAGCACGCGGCGAAGCGCGTTGCCCAAAGTCATCCCAAAACCGCGCTCCAATGGCTCTGCGATCAGCTTTGCTTTACGCGCTGGATCGAAACCATGTTCAATGACCGTCTTATCCGGGCGGATCAACAGCTTCCAATTTTTTTCGAGCACCATGTAATCCTCTATATAGTCGGGGGGGGCGAAACTTTGTTCGCCAAGTCAATAGTCAACCGAATACGGGCCCGTGTGGACCCGCAAATGCCTCGCTATTAAACGCGACGACGCTTCGGTGGACGGCAGCCGTTGTGCGGGATCGGGGTCACATCACGGATCGAGCTGATGATGAAACCAACCGACTGCAAGGCGCGCAGCGCGCTTTCGCGACCAGAACCTGGGCCGGACACATTGACTTCGAGGTTACGGACACCGTGCTCAGCCGCTTTGCGGCCTGCATCTTCTGCAGCCACCTGAGCCGCATACGGGGTGGATTTACGTGAGCCCTTAAAGCCCATCATGCCAGAGGACGACCACGAAATCGCATTGCCCTGAGGGTCAGCGATGGTGATCATCGTGTTGTTGAAGCTAGAGTTCACATGAGCCACCGCATTTGCGATGTTCTTGCGCTCTTTACGACGGACGCGGGTGGTATCTTTTGCCATTATGTCGGTTCCAGACGAAAGCCAGCGGGCTCACGCCCGTTGGGGAAAAATAAATTAGCGCTTGACCTGCTTCTTACCGGCGATCGGCTTAGCAGGGCCCTTGCGGGTGCGAGCATTGGTGTGAGTACGTTGACCACGAACAGGCAAGCCGCGACGATGGCGAAGACCACGATAGCAACCAAGGTCCATCAAGCGCTTCACGTTCATAGAAACTTCGCGACGTAGGTCGCCTTCAACAACATATTCACGGTCAATGGTTTCGCGGATCTGGAGGACTTCGGCGTCCGTCAATTGGTTCACACGCCGCTCTGCCGCGATTCCCACTTTTTCACAGATCTCTTGGGCTTTGGCAGCGCCAACGCCGTGAATGTATTGCAGCGCGATCAAAACGCGCTTGTTCGTCGGTATGTTGACGCCAGCTATCCGGGCCACTTTGTCTCTCCATTCACAGCCCCACCCCCTTGCGGAGGATCTGCGCCGTGCGGTCAATCTATTGTTTTAAGGCCTGTTTTTTATGGAACAAACCAAGAGGTGCGCAAAACGACGCATAACCAACCAGCCGGTCGTCCCGGTCAGTTGGCATGCGTCCTTTAACGGAAGAGCACTTGTTAATGCGATGCCAAACGTAAGTCAACGCTTCGCGCTGAAATCTACCTCGAGCTTACAGCCCAGCTAGCGCCATATCGATGGCGGAAGCAACAGCATCCATGCTGGCCATGCCGTCGACTTCGCGCAACGCGCCCCGGTCGCCATAGAATGGCAAAAGCGGTGCCGTTTGGGTGTTATAGGCCGCCAAGCGCTTGACGAAGGTTTCAGGATTATCGTCTGAGCGGCCCTGATCTTCAAAGCGCTTGGTGATACGAGCTAAGAGCTCTTCATCATCGACCACCAAACGGATAACCAAATCAATCCGCTGATTGCGCGACGCTAACAAACCATCCAATGCTACAGCCTGCGCGGTCGTGCGCGGGAAACCGTCATAGATGAAGCCTGCAACCCCGGGGTTCTTGGTGATCTGATCATCAATCAGTTCAATTACGATTTCATCGGAAACGAGCGCGCCGGAATCCATCACCGCGGCAACGCGCTGACCCAACTCAGAGCCAGATGCGCGGGCCGCGCGCAGCATATCACCAGTCGACAGCTGGACAAAACCGCGCCCGTCAACCAAGCGCTTTGCTTGTGTACCCTTCCCCGCCCCAGGCGGGCCGAACATGATCAAATTCATCATCTTAGTTTCCCCCTTTGGGATCGAGCTTAGGCTTTAGAACTTACCGTCCACGCCCTTTTAGCTTTGACCTTTTGATCATGCCCTCATACTGATGTGCCAGCATGTGAGATTGGATTTGCGCCACCGTATCAATTGTTACCGAGACGACAATGAGCAAAGACGTCCCACCCAAATAAAATTGCATCCCAAATTGCGAGCTGACAATTTCAGGGACGAGACAGACGATCACCAGATAGATAGCACCGATCAAGGTCAAGCGGCTCATCACCATATCCAAGTAATCGGCTGTTTTTGCGCCGGGACGAATACCGGGCAAGAAGCCACCTTGCTTGCGCAAATTATCTGCCGTCTCTTCGGTATTGAAGACAACGGATGTGTAGAAAAAGCAGAAGAACAAGATCAGCAAGCCAAACAACGCAATGAACATCGGCTGCCCATGCGACAGAAGCCCCGCTGTGGTTCTGATCCCCTCTTGCAAGACGACCTGCCAGTCAGGCGCGTTTTCCGGCAACTGACCACTTGCTAGAAAGCCAGCAGCGGTTGCGGGCAACAATAACAACGATGAAGCAAAAATCGGTGGGATCACGCCCGCAGTATTAATCTTGAGAGGCAAGAAGGATTGCTCGCCCGTAGTCATTTTATTACCGACTTGGCGCTTGGGATATTGCACGACGATGCGGCGTTGTGACCGCTCAACAAACACGATCAATACGATGGCAGCGGTCAAAATCACCACGAGGGCCAGAATGGCAAAGCCAGAGATCGAGCCCTCTTGGGCCAAGGTCAAAGCGCGGAAAATGGCCTTGGGCACTTCGGCAACAATACCTGCGAAAATGATCAAGGAGACGCCATTACCGATACCACGAGCGGTAATTTGCTCACCAATCCACATCAACAGCAGCGTGCCACCCGTCAACGTTATGACGGTTGAGGCGATAAACATTGGGCCGGGATCAATTACAACACCGGGCGAGCTCGCCAAACCGTTGGCAATGGTCAAGGACTGGGCGACGGCCAATACAACGGTCAGATAACGCGTGTATTGATTGAGTTGCGCACGCCCCGATTCACCTTCCTTTTTCAGTTGCTCCAATCGACCTGGGAAGGACGAGAGCAATTGGATGATGATGGAGGCCGAAATATATGGCATCACGTTAAGGGCAAACACAGCCAAGCGTTCCACAGCACCACCGGAGAACATGTTGGCCATGCCCAAAATGCCCTGCTGCGCTTGCGAGAAGGCGCGGGCAAAAGCTTCGATATCAATGCCGGGGATCGGGATAAAGGTCCCGAGACGGTAGCAGATCAAAGCGACAACGGTGAAAATAATCCGCGCATGCAGATCTTTGGCCTTCGCAAACGATGCGAAGTTCAAATTACGGGCAAGTTGCTCGGCTGCTGAAGCCATGGAACGTGGTGCCTTCCAAAAATGAAAAGCGCGCCTAAGCGGAAATCCGCCTGGCGCGCCGAAAAGAGGTACGCAATCCCCATATCGGGGATTGCGCATCAGACCTCAAGGGCTCAGGCTGCTTGCTTCTCAGCTTTGACCTTGCCGGTTAGGGTGATTTTGCCACCAGCTGCTTCAATTGCTGCGATTGCAGCCGCTGACGCGCCAGTCACGATGAGTTCAACTTTACCGCCGATCTCACCCTTGTTCAGGATCCGCACGCCATCGCGAACGCGACGCACCAAACCAGAAGCAACCAAAGCGGCTTCATCGATTGGCTTGCCAGCGTCCAAGCGCCCTGCTGCGATCGCCTTGGCCAAAAGGCCCAAGTTCACCCAAGCATGGTCCTTGGTGCAGCGGGCGTTAAAGCCACGCTTTGGCACGCGCATGTGGATTGGCATTTGACCGCCTTCGAAGCCATTGATCGAAACGCCGCGACGCGACTTTTGACCTTTGACACCGCGACCGGAAGTCTTGCCTTTACCCGAACCAACACCGCGACCAACCCGCATGCGGGCCTTGGTTGCGCCTTCGTTGTCGGACAATTCATTCAGTTTCATGGTGTTCCTAAAGCACGCTTACGCGCGCTCCTCCACGACTTGAACCAAATGCGCAACCTTGGCGATCATCCCGCGGACAGCAGGTGTATCTTCAAGTTCACGAACCTTGTTCATTTTGTTCAGGCCAAGCCCGACCAGGGTTTCCCGCTGGTCGAAGCGACGACGAATGGGCGAACCCGTTTGTTTAACAACAACAACAGCCACGATTAGCCCTCCGAGCCTTCGACGCCGCTGGCACCGTCTTTACGACGAACCAGAACGTCAGCGACTTTCAAGTTGCGCTTGTTGGCGACCTGACGGGGCGAAATTTGCTCGCCCAAAGCGTCAAATGTTGCGCGCACCATGTTGTAAGGATTGGACGAACCCAAGGACTTGGAAACCACGTCCTTAATGCCCAACACTTCAAAAACAGCCCGCATTGGACCACCAGCGATCAAGCCGGTCCCTGGAGGGGCCGAGCGGACGATCACTTTACCAGCACCCCAACGCCCAGCGGCGTTGTGATGCAAGGTGCGGCCTTCGCGCAGCGGGATACGCTGCATGCGGCGCTTCGCTTCTTCGGTTGCCTTACGGATTGCTTCAGGAACTTCGCGGGCTTTGCCCTTGCCGAACCCTGCACGACCCTTTTCGTCACCGACGACAACCAGAGCGGCAAAACCAAAGTTCTTACCACCCTTCACAACCTTCGCGACGCGGTTAATTGCGACGAGACGGTCTACGAATTCGCTATCGCGCTCTTCGTTCTTTTGTTCACGTTCCGGCCTGCGAGCCATCAGATCTACTCCTTAGAACTCAAGGCCGGCTTCACGCGCGGCGTCGGCGAGCGCTTTGACGCGCCCATGATACAAATAACCACCACGGTCGAAAACCACTTGCTTTACGCCCTTTTCAATGGCGCGCTCAGCCAGCAATTTACCAACGGCGACTGCATCGTCCAGCTTTTGACCTTCAGCGGCACGCAGAGCGGCCTCCAAAGACGAAGCCGAAACCAGCGTAACACCCTTGGCGTCGTCGATGATTTGTGCGGAAATATTTTTGGACGAGCGATGAACCGAAAGCCGCAAACGGCCGTTGGCCAAAGCCCGAAGACGGGAGCGCGTACGAATTGTGCGCTTGGTCTTTAATGCTAATGAAGATGGCATTATTTCTTCTTGCCTTCCTTGCGACGGACGGTTTCGCCAGCATAACGAACGCCTTTGCCCTTATAAGGCTCGGGAGGACGGTACTTGCGAATTTCCGAGCAAATTTGACCCAGCTCTTGCTTGTCTTTGCCGCTGATTTTGATTTCGGTTGGCTTTGGCACCGCAAAAGTCACACCAGCTGGTGCTTTGTAGACGATTGGGTGTGAATAGCCGAGCGACAATTCAAGATCTTTGCCCGCCAACGCCGCACGATAGCCGACGCCGACGAGTTCGAGCGTGCGCTCAAAGCCCTTGGTGACGCCTTCAACCATGTTTGCGATCATCGAGCGCGACATGCCCCACAAGGAGCGAGCCAGTTTCGAGTCATTCTTAGGGGTTACCACGATGACGCCGCCTTCAATTGTAACCGAGACTTGCTCGTGCACCTTGAAGGACAATTCGCCTTGTGGGCCTTTTGCTTTGATGATGTCGCCGTCGATCGTGACGGAGGCACCAGCTAGAGCGACGGGTTGTTTGCCGATACGTGACATTCTCGGCTCCCTTAGTAGACGTGCGCGAGGATCTCGCCGCCGACGTTATTAGCCCGAGCAGCCGCATCCGACATCACGCCCTTAGGCGTGGAGAGGATGGCGATACCCAGACCGTTACGCACGAGCGGAAGGTCCCTCACAGAGGAATAAACACGGCGGCCAGGCTTCGAAATGCGCTTGATCGTATCGATCACGGGCGCACCGTCGAAATACTTAAGCTGGATTTCCAACTCAATCTTGCCGTTGATTTCGATATCCCCATAACCACGGATGTAACCTTCGCCGACGAGAACATCGAGAACGCGGGCACGCAATGTGGATTTTGGGGTGGTGACAGTCGAACGGTTCCGCATTTGAGCATTGCGGATCCGAGTGAGCATGTCGCCGACGGGATCGTTCACTTGCATGACAACCCTCCCTTACCAGCTAGCTTTTGTCATGCCGGGGATCATGCCAGCGGACGCGAGGTCACGCAGCGCAATCCGCGACATGCGGAGCTTACGATAGAAAGCGCGGGGACGACCTGTCACCTCGCAGCGATTGCGAACACGGTTTTCGGCCGAGTTGCGCGGAAGCTCCGCCAGCTTCAAACGAGCCGCAAAGCGTTCTTCTAGTGGCAGATTTTCATCGGTCGCGATTGCCTTGAGGCGCGCGCGCTTAGCCGAGAATTTCTTCACTAGGGCCTTACGGTGGTCATTGCGGTTGATAGCACTTTTCTTCGCCATGATATCAGTTCCGGAATGGGAAGTTGAACTCTGAAAGAAGGGCTTTCGCTTCTTCATTCGTGCGAGCCGTCGTACAGACGATGATGTCCATGCCCCAGATCTGGTCGACCTGATCATAGTTGATTTCAGGGAACACGAGGTGCTCCTTGAGGCCCATGGCGTAATTCCCACGGCCGTCAAACGACTTGCCGTTGAGACCGCGGAAATCCTTCACGCGCGGAAGCGCGATGGTGATCAGGCGGTCAAGGAATTCATACATGCGTTCTGCGCGCAAGGTAACCTTCGCGCCAACTGCCATGCCTTCACGCAGCTTGAAACCAGCGATCGACTTACGGGCTTTGGTGGTGACTGGCTTTTGACCAGCAATCGCACTCAAAGCAGCCAAAGCCGACTGCATCTTCTTGCTGTCTGCAACGGATTCACCAACACCCATGTTGATCACGATCTTATCGAGACGTGGAATCTGCATGGAATTGGTATAGCTGAATTTCTCTTGCATCGCGGCGCGGATGCGCTCGTTATACTCGGTCTTCAGACGGGCTTGATAAGTTTGGGTCTCAGACATCGCCGATCACCTCCCCAGAACGCTTGGCAACACGGACTTTACGGCCGTCATCCAAGGTTTTGAAACCGACCCGGGTTGGCTTGCCATCCGTAGGGTCCATGTAAGCAACGTTGCTGATTTGAAGCGGAGCTTCAAAAGAACGAATGCCAGCTTCTTGGGCTTGGGTCTGCTTCTGGTGCTTTTTAACCATGTTCACGCCCTGGACAACCAGACGGTTTTCCTTGGGGAGAACTTTGACCACTTCACCAGTCTTGCCCTTATCCTTGCCCGTCAGGACAACGACCTTGTCACCCTTTTTAAGTTTCGCAGCCATCCTAGAGTACCTCCGGAGCCAACGAAATGATCTTCATGTGGTTCTTAGCGCGGAGTTCGCGCGGAACCGGTCCAAAGATCCGGGTGCCAATAGGCTCATGCGAGTTATTCACGAGTACAGCTGCACTCCGGTCGAACCGGATGGTGGAGCCGTCTTTACGCTTGATGTCCTTTGCGACGCGAACGACAACGGCCTTACGGACGTCACCCTTCTTCACGCGGCCACGTGGAATTGCCTCTTTGATGGAGACAACAATCACGTCGCCGACGGACGCATAACGACGCTTCGAACCGCCAAGTACTTTAATGCACATGACGCGACGAGCCCCGGAATTGTCCGCGACATCCAGATTTGTTTGCATCTGAATCATATTCGATCCTCTTCTATTAGCCCGTATCGGACAGCACTAGCTGCCGACGCGACCAATCACTTCCCACCGCTTCAGTTTGGACTTAGGCGGGCATTCCTGGATCTGCACGACCTCACCCGTTTTGTACGCATTTGCGTCATCATGGGCATGGTAGCGCTTCGAGCGGCGCACCGTCTTTTTAAGGACTGGGTGAAGAAAGGTCCGTTCAACCTTCACGACGATAGACTTATCGCCTTTGTCGCTCACCACGACGCCCTGCATCATACGCTTTGGCATCGATTACTCCTTAAACAGCCGTTGCTGTGGTCTTCTCGCGCATCATCGTCTTGACGAGCGCGATGTCCTTGCGGACCTGGTTGATGCGATGGGTCTTTTCAAGTTGACCTGTCGCACGTTGGAAACGCAAGTTGAATTGCTCTTTTTTCAGCTTGAGCAGCTCTTCTTGCAATTGGTCGGGCGTCAAAGCCCGCGCGTTAGCGGCTTTCATAGTGGACGCTCCCTTACGCCAGACCGAAGTCGGCACGTGAAATGATCTTGCACGCGATTGGCAGCTTAGCAGCGCCTAAGCGCAACGCTTCTTCTGCAATCTCTTGTGCAACACCGTCGATTTCGAACATGATCCGACCAGGCTTAACCCGTGCGGCCCAAAATTCTGGTGAACCCTTGCCCTTACCCATCCGAACTTCGTTTGGCTTCTTGGACACGGGCACGTCTGGATAAATACGGATCCAGACTTTTCCTTGACGCTTCATTTGACGCGTGATGGCACGACGGCAAGCTTCGATCTGACGCGCGGTGACGCGCTCAGGTGCCAAAGCCTTCAAGCCATACATGCCGAACGACAGGGTAGCCCCGCCGGTCGCAGCACCATGGATGCGGCCTTTAAACTGCTTGCGGAAGCGGGTACGTTTAGGTGACAACATGTTTCAGTTCCTCCCTTACGCGCCAGCTTGAGCCGCGTCGCCACGACCACGGCCACGGCCACGGTTGTCACGATCGTTGCGATCATTGCGTGGACGACGATCTTCACGATCATTGTCGCGGCGGGGACGTGCGTCACCCACTTCAGCTGCACGCTTGTCTTGAGCCATTGGGTCGCGCTCAAAGATTTCGCCTTTGAAGACCCAGCATTTGATGCCGATGATGCCATAAGCCGTGGTGGCTTCTGCAACGCCATAATCAACGTCAGCCCGCAAGGTGTGCAAAGGCACGCGGCCTTCACGATACCATTCGGTCCGTGCGATTTCGGCACCACCCAAACGACCAGCAACCGTGATGCGGATCCCGCCAGCGCCCATGCGCATGGAAGATTGCATCGCGCGCTTCATTGCACGGCGGAAAGCAACGCGACGTTCGAGCTGTTGAGCAACGCTTTCAGCAACCAAGGTTGCATCCAGCTCTGGCTTGCGGATTTCGACCAAGTTCAAGAACACTTCCGCGTCCTTTACGATCCCGGTCAGATCCTTGCGAAGTTTTTGAATATCTTCGCCTTTTTTACCGATAACAATGCCTGGACGCGCTGTATAAACCGTCACGCGGCACTTCTTGTGTGGACGTTCGATCACGATCCGCGACACACCAGCTTGCTTCAGCTTCTTTTTCAAGAAGGCGCGAACCGCGATGTCTTCATGAAGAAGCTTCGCATATTCGCCTGTATTGGCATACCAGCGGCTGTCCCACGTCCGGTTAATGCCCAGACGCATGCTGATTGGATTGACCTTCTGACCCATCAGGCCGCTCCTTCCATCTCACGCACAACGATGGTGATGTGCGAGAAGGGCTTTTCAATACGAGCGCCGCGACCGCGAGCCCGGGTGTTCATACGCTTCATAACCAGACCTTTGCCGACAAAGGCTTGGGCAACGACCAATGCATCGATATCGAGGCCATGGTTGTTTTCGGCGTTTGCGATGGCCGATTGCAGGCACTTGCGAACGTCGATGGCAATGCGCTTTGGCGAAAACTGAAGTTCAGCCAAGGCCTTGTCCACTTTCAAGCCACGAATGCTTTGCGCGACGAGGTTCAGCTTTTGGCCGCTGGTCCGCAAGTTCCGGGCTTGGGCTAAAGCTTCCTTGTCAGACAAGGCGCGAGGGGTTTTTGCTTTTGACATGCGCCTACCTCCGCTTCGACTTCTTGTCCGCACCGTGACCGAAATAGGTACGGGTTGGAGCAAATTCGCCGAACTTATGGCCTACCATTTCTTCCGAAACGTTCACGGGCACAAACTTGTGACCATTGTGAACCTGGAAGGTCAGGCCAATAAACTGAGGCATAATGGTGGAGCGACGCGACCAAGTTTTAATCGCTTCACGACGAGGAGATTCCGTCGCCTTCTCCGCCTTGGCGAGGAGGTAACCGTCCACAAACGGACCTTTCCATACCGAACGAGGCATAGTCTTAAGCCTTCTTTTCGTGACGACGACGGATAATCAACCGGTCAGTCGTCGTGTTGCTGCGGGTTTTAGGACCGCGGGTTTTCTTACCCCAAGGGGTTACGGGGTGGCGACCGCCAGAGGTACGGCCTTCGCCGCCGCCATGTGGGTGGTCAACCGGGTTCATGGCAACACCACGAACCGAAGGACGAATGCCCAACCAACGCGAACGACCGGCCTTACCCGAGTTTTCGTTCATATTGTCTGGGTTAGAAACCGCACCAATGGTGGCGATGCAGTTGTCTGGAACCATGCGCAGCTCGCCCGAGGACAAGCGGATCTGAGCATAACCGGTGTCACGACCAACCAATTGGACGTAGCAACCAGCCGAACGTGCGATCTGAGCGCCCTTCAAAGGCTTCATTTCCACGTTGTGAATGATCGTGCCCACTGGGATCGACTTCAACAACATGGCGTTGCCTGGCTTCACGTCGACCTTTTCGCCGGCGACAATGCTGTCACCAACGGCAAGGCGCTGAGGAGCCACGATATAGGACAGTTCACCATCTTCGTACTTGATCAGTGCGATGAAGGCGGTGCGGTTTGGATCATATTCCAAACGCTCAACCGTTGCTGGCATATCCCACTTACGACGCTTAAAGTCGATGATGCGATAAGTGCGCTTGTGACCACCGCCCGAACGGAACGAAGTCACGCGGCCGGTGTTGTTGCGACCACCCGTTTTGGTCAAGCCTTCAGTCAACGCTTTAACCGGCTTGCCCTTGTACAAGGACTTACGGTCAACGATCACCAGCTGGCGACGACCTTCAGAGGTCGGCTTGAATGTCTTGAGTGCCATTCCTTAGAGCCCCGTCGTCACATCAATCGTCTCGCCTTCGACCAGCGTGATGATTGCTTTCTTGAAGTCGTTCCGCTTGCCCATCACGCCCTTGAAGCGCTTGGTCTTGCCTTGAACGCGAATGGTGTTGACGGCTTTCACCTTCACCTTAAAGAGCGCTTCAACAGCTTCTTTAATGGCAGGCTTGGTTGCCGTCAGCGGCACCTGGAAGATCACTTGGTTCACTTCGGAGAGCAAAGTGCCCTTTTCCGTGATCCAGGGGGCCAGGATGGTATCGTAGTGGCGTTCGGAAAGTGCCATTATGCAGCCTCCCCTTTGCTTGCAAAGCGTGCCGAGATGGCTTCGATCGCATCACGCGACAAAACCAGCTTGTGGCGACGCAGGACGTCGTAAACATTGAGACCAGCAGCTGGCAGAACATCCACATTAGGGACGTTACGCGCTGCGAGTTGGAAGTTGGTGTCAACTTGTGCGCCGCCGATGACCAAAGCATTGGTCAGGCCGAGCTTGCCGAAGTTTTCCAACAACACCTTCGTCTTTGGTGCATCCAAAGTCGCCTGATCCAAGATGATCAGCGAACCTTCTGCAGCCTTAGCCGAGAGAGCCATTTTCATGCCCAAAGCGCGAACTTTTTTGTTCAAGCTGTGCGCATGCGAGCGTGGGTGCGGGCCATGAGCCACGCCACCGCCGCGGAAGATCGGCGCGTTGCGGGAACCGTGACGTGCGCCGCCAGAACCCTTTTGCTTGCCGAACTTGGAGTGTGTGCGCGAGACTTCGCCACGGTTTTGGGTGTCGTGCGTACCAGCGCGGCGCTTGGCCAACTGATAACGCACCACGCGGTGCAAGATGTCGGCACGAGGTGCCACACCGAAAATGGCGTCGTCCAGCTCTACCGAGCCAGCCTTACTGCCATCTAATTTCAGGACGTCGAGTTTCATTATTCGGCTCCCTCTTGAGTTTCGACAGGAGCCGCAACTTCGACATCAGCTTGGACGATCTTCAGATCGCCTGGCTTACGGAAAGCGGCTGGCTTTGGCAGGTCAGCAGGTGCCGCTGACTTCACCGCATCACGGATTTCAACCCAAGAACCTTCAGCACCAGGCACAGCGCCACGGATCAGGATCAAGCCACGCTCTACATCGGTGCGAACGATGACGAGGTTTTGGGTGGTGACGCGCTCAACACCATAGTGTCCAGCCATCTTCTTGCCCTTGAAAACCTTGCCTGGGTCTTGGCGTTGGCCGGTCGAACCATGCGAACGGTGCGACAGAGACACACCGTGCGTTGCGCGCAAACCACCGAAGTTCCAGCGCTTCATCGCACCAGTGAAGCCGCGACCAATGGTGATGCCGGAGACATCGACCTTTTGGCCTGGCAAGAAGTGGTCAGCGGTCAATTCCATGCCAACGTCGACAAGATTGTCGGAGCTGACGCGGAACTCGCGCAGTTTCGCCTTGGGCTCAACGCTGGCCTTGGCATAATGCCCACGCATGGGCTGAGTGACGTTCTTTGCTTTACGGGCACCAGCGCCCACTTGCAAAGCTGTGTAACCGTCTTTGTCGTCGGTCTTTTGGGCCACCACTTGGCAGCCTTCGAGAGCCAGGACAGTTACAGGCACGTGTGCGCCATCGGCAGCAAACACGCGGGTCATGCCCATTTTCTTTGCGATCAATCCTGTACGCATAGCCGGCGCCCTTACAGACTAATTTGGACGTCAACACCGGCAGCGAGGTCGAGCTTCATCAGCGCGTCCACGGTTTGTGGTGTTGGGTCTACGATGTCGAGCACGCGCTTATGCGTGCGGATTTCAAACTGCTCGCGCGACTTCTTATCGACGTGTGGCGAGCGGTTTACGGTGAAACGTTCAATGCGCGTTGGCAAAGGCACAGGGCCTCGTACCATTGCGCCAGTGCGCTTTGCCGTGGAGACGATCTCCTTGGCGGACTGATCCAGCGCCCGGTGGTCGAAGGCTTTGAGCCTGATCCGGATGGTCTGTTGAGCCATATTTACCCTCGCGAAGCGGTCATCCAAACGATAGGACCGCATGTCAAACATCGAACGAAGCCCGCTACGACGCCATTTTGACCGGCGACGCATCAGGCTGCGCAAACTTAATTTTAGCTGGAAAAGCCATCTGACGGGGTCGAAGAAGCAAAGACGCGTATGACCGCGCCATCAGAGGCGACATACCCTTTTCGGCGGTATGAACCCTGCGCTTTTATCGTCCCGCGTCTGGAAAACACCAAGGTTCTCCACAGCCGGTCCAAGCAAGAGGGGCGTTACTAGCTATGTGAGTCTGTTTTGTAAAGGGTATCTATCAGGCTGGGTGCAGTGGGGGGTGGCGATTTCGAGGCTGGTTCGCCAGCCAGCCTTAGAAGCGGCAGTTTATCAGCCATGCTTAATCGGCGCTATTGTAGTTTAAACTGTGCACGGCGTTCATTTTGTCCTCGCCCCGCTTGCGGGGAGGGCACACTTGCAGGCTAAGCGTTGCCTATAACAAAGTACCCCCTCTGACCCCTTCTGGGCCACCTCCCCCGCTTTGCGGGGCGAGGACAAAGGAACGCCATGCATCCGCCCGTAGCCATGCGCCACGCGCGTATTTTACGCCTTTAGATGCTACATTTCGACACCCGCGCCAAGCCAAATAACTTGCCGCCGGATGAGTGGTGCGCGTGAATAGGCAACTTACCCCAAGATTTCCGGCAACTGCTGTGCGCCATGGATAACACGCAGAATTACAACCTTTGGCTTTAATCGGCTAATTTGTAAGCGATAATATAGTCAGACTTAGCGACAACCAATTTTTGCGTCCCCGCGACCCTGCCCAAGCGCCCCATCATTGGGAAAACTAAGAGGTTTTCGACGGCGGCAACAATGAGGTCGTCTGTCTCAACAGCCGCTATCGCGTTGTCCTTGGCGATATGATCCAAAATCGCATCGCGGTCACCAAATGCTTGATGAGTCCAGCTTAGCTTCATTTGGTCTCTGTTCGTGCCAACAATTTACGTCGTTTCAGGGCAAAATGTGCCTCTACATCTTGATGGGGGATCGTGGGGCGAGGATCTTCCAAAGCATCTTGGACTTTCGCCCGAAACCAAGCGTCAAAATCCTCGGTGCTTGAACCCCGCGGTGCAATGTCAATGGGAAACACGCCTTCATTGGCGGTACGTGTCAACATAATGCGCACGGCATCGGAAACCGTAAGGCCCGACTTTTCCAAGACTGCACTGGCACGTGCCTTGATATCTTCATCAATCCGCGTTTGAATAAGGGCGTTTACTGGCATAATTCGCACCTCCGATTGTCATGACAATATCATACATTTGCATGCGAAGCAATCGGCAATGGGCGTTGCGCGATCGGGTGTCCCCGTTTGGAATGCACCCGAAGGAACTTAAGCGTTCGCATCATTATGTGCACCACCTCTAAAGAAATTTCAAAATCCAGCCAGATTGCGCTATCAATCTACCCATATCCGGAGATGGGATCATGCAGGTTGCCATGCTTGAAGCCCAAAACCGGCTGTCCGAGCTTATTCTAGCGGAAGTACTGGCTCGGCTCGCAACAATACTAACCTAGCCCACTACACCGCTCCCTTGAGGTTCGCGCCCGCATTAGGCTAAGCAGCGGTCATGACCGATGAAACCAGCCACACCGCCCTGCCCGACCGCTTAAGCGTCAATCCTCGCAGCCCCTATTATAATGAAGAGGTCCTCGCCCAAGGCGTTGGCATTCGCTTCAAGGGAGAGGAAAAGACCAATGTTGAGGAATATTGTATTTCTGAAGGCTGGGTGCGCTTGGCTTTGGGCAATAAGGTAGACCGCAAGGGTAATCCGTTGACGATCTTGCAAAAGGGCCCGGTTGAGGCTTGGATCAAGAGCGCTGAAACAAACTAACCGGTCCTGCCGGCAACGTAACTTCGGCAAAGCGCTCAAAACCCAATTTGTTGGCGACGCGGATAGAGCCCACGTGCACGGTTTCAATCATGCAGACCGTGCGCGTTCGGCCATAGCTGGCTTCATACCAATCCAGGATCGCTTGGGTGGCCTCGGTCGCAAAGCCCCTGCCCGCCATGGCTGGCGTTATGACCCAGCCAGCTTCAGGCGTACCATCAAACTCTGGGTGCATCCCGCGCTTATGATCGGCGAGGCCAACGTCGCCAATATAAAGCCCACTTTCCCGATCACATACGGCCCAATAGCCATATCCCAAGGCTGGCCAATGGCCCAAATAACGCAACAGCCGGAACCAGGCTTCTTGCGCGGTTGAGGCGCGCCCGCCGATATGTTTGATGACTTCCGGGTCTGCCCACATGGCGGCAAGGCGGTCATAGTCTGCAACGGTATGGCCACGAAGTATGAGATTTGGGGTCGTCAGGACTGGGGCGATTGTGATCATGCCTGAACCCTAATTCATGCCGCCGTGTCTGCAAACCCTGCATTGACCGCGAAAGTTCGGCAGCATCACTGCCCCTTTGCTTGCTTCACGGCCGCATTAATAGCAGCTTGGGTTGGGACGGGCGCGCAGCCCCCAAGGCCTTTGGCTTCGCAGATTTCCTGCGGCGACCGGACCCGCGACGGCGGCGCTCCAAAACGCACACACGCGCCCATCCCCGTCATCTTCACCTTTTGCCCATCCTCCAGACAAGGCGGAGGAATATCACGCCAGCGCAATTCATTGCGCGAAAAAGCTTCGGCATTCTCAGGCCGGTATTGTGGCCCGCGTGCAATTTGCAAGAGGCGCTTGAGTTCCGCGTTTGGCGGGCAATCGGGCGGACGGTCCTTGATATCGGTTTGGGCACAAGCTTGCGCCTTGATCATTGCCTGACTTTGCGGAGTAAGGGTTGGGACACCTGCGCTGGAGGTGGGTTGGCTGGGTCCGGAGGCAATCCCGACCGGTGCTGCGGATGTCGAACTTCGACCAATACCAGAAGGGTTAGGTCCAGACCGCCCGGAGGCAAGACCTTTACTTGGTGCGGCTTTAGGGAGCGCCTGAGAGGCTGTGCTTTTTGAAATTGTCGGACTTGTTTGTTTCAACGCTGCGTCTGGCTGTTTTGGCGGGACAATAGTTGGAGGAGGAACAAATAAAGGAGGTCGCTGAAGCGGCTCAAGCCGAACGGCGGCGACTCCAATTGGTTCCTGTGAAGGCAATGTCTGGGGTTGTGTCGACAAGAGCGCAAAGCCAAGCGCAAGCCAAACCGCGACAGCGGCTAAACGCGTCATCAGTCGCGTTTGCGCTGATATCCCTCCCGGTCCCGATTGCGGGGGGATACCCCAGTCCATGACCATGGTTTAATCGTGGACGATTGCGACCTGTCTGGCACGTTAAAATGTGGTTAGAAAACCGGAAATGGCAGGTGATTGGGCAACTTAAGTCCCGACAGTCCCACCATCCCGCCGACGGACATATACAACAGCGTCGCGCGGCCAGCCACCCGTTGGGAAGCTTGAGTAGGGACCATTGGGTTCACCTCGATAATCTTGGCCTGTTGTGCTTTCAGCGCCCACATGCTGCACGCCGCAGAAGAAGGTCTTTTGGTCCCAAGCCAGTAACGGGCCACAGCATTCCGCCCCGACCGGCACGGTCAAAAAGCGCTTTACAGGGCGCGGACCTTTGCCGACCGTCGGCATAACATAGACGCCATCATTACACGGAAAGGTTCTTGGCGTGCCGTCGGTGGTGATCCAGCCGAACTTGCGATGATCAAACGTGATGTTGTCGGGCATGGCAAAGCGATCACCCGTGGTCGTAGGCTTACCTAAGTGCCAAGAAGACACATTGACAACTTCGCCTTCCGCATTGGTCACAGGTGCCACCTCGCCAGACGGATCACCCGCGACCGCGAAAATGTCCCAGGTAAAGGTCAAAGCAGCAGGGTCTTGGCGCGCTTCTTCGATCCGCACGATATGGCCCTGATGATTGCGCTCAAGCCCATCACCCGCAATCGTCTTGCGCCGAGGGTTAGCAGCATTGCCCGCCCGACCAGAGTCTGACTGATTGCCTGTACACATGACAAACACGGTGCCGGTGCCGCGAAACGAGCCGTCTGTCGGGCTTTCAACGTCTTCGGGGCGGTCCATTTTGGTTGCACCCAGCCGTAACGCAGCCTCGCGACAGCGCACCATCACATCACCATCATTGGCAAAGGGCGTATCGCCCGGACCACGGGGTGCACGGTTAGCTGCTGCGGCAGTCAAGGCAATCCAGCGCCCCGTGCCATCAGCATCAAGGCGCGCCGCATACAGCGTTCCATGGGTCAAAAGCGAGCGGTTGGCAATCCGATTGGTCGGGTCAAATTGGTCGCGCGACACAAACTTGTAGACGAACTGATTATTGCTATCATCGCCTGTGTAGACCACCGCCTTATTGGTCTTGGACAAAACAGTCGTCGCGCATTCATTAGCTTTGCGGCCAAGTGCGGTGTGCTTGTGTGGCCGCCAATCTGGATCATAGGGGTCAATTTCCACGATCCAGCCATAGAGCGAGGGGCCATGTGGATTGCGGCTTAAGTCAAACTGGGCAGGCCCACCAATGCGCCAAAAATTATCATAGCGGTAGATGGACTGGTCAGTAGCAAAGGCGGCGTCGGCTTGGGCTTCGACCAAAGCAGGACTGGTCTTATTGGACGTGAAGAATTGGCTGTTGAAATTCTCTTCCGCAGTCAAATAGGTGCCCCATGGGGTAAAGCCACCGGCGCAGTTTTGGAACGTGCCTGCCTTAACAGCCCCGCTGACCTTCGGCGCACCAGAGCGCGCGCCTTCGACTTCATTGACGATGGCACCAGCCTTGACGATCCAAGGATGATTGGCAGCAGACCCGTCAAACACGACCTCACTAAAGGACGTCACGCGGCGGTTACGTCCCACACCAACGGCAGGGCCTTTCACGACTGACCAAGCCCCGCTTGCAGGATCATGCGCCACATCAAACACACTAACGCCCATGCAGGCGTAAAGCGCTTCTAGAGCATCCGTTCCCGTGTCGATTGGTTGCCCGTCACTTCCGGGGGCCGCCATGAAGGGGCTCACGGCTTCATGGTTTACGCACATGATGGCCCGCGTTACCGTGCCCTCAGGCCAGGGATAAGCCCAGTTGGCAGGGAATAAAGCCAGCATGTCATTATGCGTGCCAAAGCGATTTTCTTGTTCGGCCCGCGTGAAGTTAAAAGGTGCGCCGCGCTTTTCCGGCTGCAGAGGTGCCATGCCCTCAAACAAAGGCTCGCCCCATGAAATCAAAGGCTGCCAGACATAACCTTCCGGCACCACCACCGTGTCCATTCGGTTCTCCGCTACAGCTTTAAAGCCGGCAGGAGCCGCTTGCGCTTCGCTGGCCATCAAACTTAAGGACGGTAAAGCTGCAGTAGCGGTTAAAAACCCACGTCGAGACAATGACTCACAAGCTAAATCGGCAAAGCTATTGGAACGGGTTGACATGGGAAGGGTCGGCTTTCTTTCAGGTCAGATTTGTACCAGACATAGCGTGGCAATGCGAATGGTTTACGACAAATTGCAGCCTTTCAGCTCACAAACACAGCCCAATCTGCTTCCGTCATGACCCGCACGCCCAGTTCGCTCGCCTTCGCGAGTTTAGAGCCCGCGCCGGGGCCCGCCACGACAATATCTGTCTTGGCAGACACACTGCCCGCCACCTTGGCCCCAAGGCGAATGGCTTGGGCCTTGGCCTCGTCGCGGGTCATGGTCTCAAGGCTGCCGGTAAAGACGATAGTGAGACCCGTCACCGGGCTGTCCGACACAGGTGCCTCTGCGTCTCGCGGGCTAACTTGTTCTAGCAAGCGGTTCACGGCGTCACGATTATGTGGCTCTGCAAAGAAGTCGAGAAGCGCGTCACAGGCGACCGGGCCCATGCCATCAATCGCGGCTAAGGAAATATAGTCTTCGCGCGGACGCCCCGCTGCGGCGACTTTCAACGCGCTAACCAGACCTGCCCAATCCGGGAAGAGCTCAATTAGGGCCTTGCGGGCAGGCATGGCCACTTCGGACAATCGCAGCTTGGCAAGGTTTTCGGCGACATCGTCAAACATAGTGGTATGAGTGGGAACTTCAGCATCTGCCGCCCAAGTTAACAGCGCCTCCAGTGCTCGCGGACCTAAGCCATGGATCGCTTCCAACTGACGATAAGAGTCATTTGCGCGATTGGCTTGGGCCAGATCAATTGCCGCCTTGAAAGCCGTCCAAGAACCAAAGGCGCGCGCTAGGACGCCGCTGGTCGTCTCACCCACATGGCGCACACCCAACCCAAAGATAAAGCGGGCCAAATCAATATCCCGCCGCTGGTCTATAGCCGCAAAGAGATTGTTGAGCGAGGTTTGGCCATAGCCGTCGCGTCCCTCTAGTTGGGCTCGATGTTCCGCGAGCTTAAAGATGTCAGCCGGCTCTTTGACGAGGCCCCAGTCGAAAAAATCCTGCAATTGGCGGGGGCCGAGCCCATCAATGTCAAAGGCCTTGCGGCTGACAAAGAGTTCCAAGTGCCGCAATCGCTGGAATGGGCAAGCAAATTCACCGGTGCAGCGGCGCACCACGTCAAGGTCCCCGCCCTGATCATCGCCGCCCCGGATCGCCGGCGTCTGCAAAGGGCACGGACAAATATGGGGGAAAGCAAATGGCTCGCTATCGGCGTCGCGCCTATCCACCAGAATATCGACAATCTGGGGGATCACGTCGCCTGCCCGCTGGATGACGATGTGGTCGCCGATCCGTAAGTCCTTGCCACCGCGCACGGGTTGGCCTGTGACCCGGTCGAGCGCAATGCCTGCAATGAAGTCCTCATTATGCAAGGTCGCATTGGAGACCACGACGCCACCCACGGTGACAGGTCGGACGCGCGCCACGGGGGTAAGCGCACCCGTGCGCCCCACTTGAATATCAATAGCATCAAGGATGGTGATCGCGCGCTCTGGCGGGAATTTGTGGGCGATCGCCCAACGGGGAAAGCGGGTTACAATGCCCAAACGCGGCTGCAGGGCAAGGTCATTGACCTTATAAACGACCCCATCAATATCATAGCCGAGCTCTGAACGACGCAGGCCCAAATCCTGGTAATGCGCCAACAAACCCGCGGTATCGGCGCAGAGCTTCATATCCGCATTGGTTTTGAAGCCCCAGCGGGCGAAACTGGCCACAGCTTCCATTTGCGTGGTCGCAAACGGGCTACTCACCTCCCCCCAAGCATAGGCGTAGAAGCTTAGGGGGCGTTGGGCGGTTATGGCTGGGTCGAGTTGGCGCAGGCTGCCGGCGGCTGCATTTCGCGGGTTGGCGTAGAGTGGCAGTCCGGCCTCGGTTTGGGCTTGGTTTAAAGCTTCAAACGCCGCATGACTTAGATAAACCTCGCCGCGAACTTCCAAGATTTCAGGCCAGCCCTCGCCGTCTAGCTGCTTGGGAATATCGCCAATGGTCAACACGTTGGCGGTGACATCCTCGCCCTCTTTCCCGTCGCCACGGGTGACAGCGTGCTTCAACTGGCCCTTCTCATAGCGTACCGACAAGGACAGTCCGTCAATCTTGGGCTCTGCTGTACAGGCCAACGCGCTCTGATCGTCAAAGCCCAAGAAGCGCTGCGCCCGGCCTAAAAAATCCGCGACATCGCCGTCATTAAAGGCATTGTCGAGCGAGAGCATGGAGACTTGATGGGTGATCTTCGTAAATTTGGTCGACGCGGCACTGCCAACGCTCGTCGACGGGCTATCGGCACGCACCAAGGCTGGAAAGCGTTGTTCGATCAGGCGATTTCGCCGCTCTAGTGCGTCATATTCGGCATCGGAAAGCGTAGGGGCATCTTCCTCGAAATAGGCGCGCCGGTTCTCACTAATCTCGCGGGCAAGCCGCTCCAGCTCTTGGGCAGCTTGATCTTTAGTGAGCGAATCGACGGGAAGCTTCGAGATATCCATAGTCCAGAAACTAACGCTAAGCTGGCCTGAGGTGAAGCCTGAACCGACGATTTCACGGCCGCCTTTCCACACCCATATTCAGGTGCTTCAGTCCTGACTGGCGGCAACCAAGGCGCGGGCGGCGGCGCGGGCTTCTGCTGTTATCTCAGCGCCTGACAACATGCGCGCCAGTTCTTCTTCGCGTGCCGCATCGGGAAGCGTGCTCACGCCTGTGCGTGTGATGCCGTTTTCCACCCGCTTTTCGATCCGCCAATGACGACGAGCGCGCGCGGCAACTTGTGGGCTGTGGGTCACGCACAGGATTTGGGCGGTCTGGGACAATCGCGCCAAGCGGCGGCCGACGGCATCAGCGGTCGCACCACCAATGCCTTGATCCACTTCATCAAACACCAAGGCCAATGTGCCGCCATCGGTGGACAGGACCAGTTTCAGCGCGAGTGACAGACGCGACAGCTCGCCCCCTGACGCAATCTCTGACAAAGCCCCAAAGCCAGTGCCCGGATTGGCAGCGATTTCAAACGTCACCCGATCAATGCCGTCCTTGGTTGGGCGGGCAGCATCACTATCGACACGGCTGCGGAAGCGCGCTTTTTCGAGTTTGAGCGGCGGCAGTTCGAGTTCGACCGCCTTGTCGAGCGCTGCGGCTGCCGTGTGGCGGCGCTCGGATAGTGCCGTTGCAGCCTGATCATAAGCCTGCTGGGCTTTGGCCAAGGCCGCTTTAGCCGCTTGAATGGCTTCATCTGCGTGATCAATACTGGCGAGGTTTTGGTCGGCCCGTTTCAGAACATCGGGCAAAGCTTCAACCGTCACGCCATGCTTGCGGGCCGCCGCGCGCAAAGCAAATAAGCGCTCTTCCAAATGATCGAGACGGCCGGGGTCTCCATCCAAAGCATCGCCTGCGCGCGCCATCCAGCCTTGTGCGTCAGACAATTCGCTCAAAGCCCGTTCGAGTGAGGCTGCTGCCTGATCGACCGCCTTGGACAGAGCATCCGCCCCCTCGCCTTCAGGCTTGCCGACGCGCGACAACGCCCGAGATGCGGCGGCCATGCGTTGCTCAGCTTTGCCATCGGCCAAAGCATCGGTCGCGTCCTTTAAAGCCGTCGCGGCCTTTTCAGAGCCCATCAAGGCACGCCGTTCGGCGTCTAAAGCCGCTTCTTCGCCTGCCTTTGGTCCAAGCTTTTGTAATTCGGCAAGCACATGGGCCAAATAATCGCGGTCGGTCGAGGCCCGGCGGGCGCGCATTTCGGCTTCTTCCAGCTCAGACCGGGCGGCGTCTAGCGTGCGCCAAGCCTCGCCCACTTGGGCTTTGAGCGGAGCGGCTTTGGCAAATATGTCCAATAGGTCGCGGTGGGTCGATGGGTCCATCAGGCCGACGGAGGCATGTTGACCATGAATTTCGAGGAGACATGCGCCCAACCTACGCAGCGCGCTGACCGACGCTGGCCCGTCATTCACATAAGCGCGGCTTTTCCCGTCGAGACTGATGGAGCGACGCAACACGATCCGCCCATCTTCGGCCTCTGGCAGGTCCAATTCTTCTAGAAGTGCGATGGCAGGGTGGAGCTCACCGATTTCAAAAATAGCACTGGCTTGCGCGCGCTCCGCCCCGTGCCGCACCAAACCCCGGTCTGCGCGCTCGCCCAAGGCAAGCCCCAACGCATCCAACAGAATAGATTTGCCCGCACCGGTCTCGCCCGTCAGCGCGGTGAAGCCCGGCTCGATATCAAGGTCGAGGGTTTCGATCAGAACCACATCGCGGATCGACAAGGCAATCAGCATGGGCCACCCCGTCGGATTAGCCTCCCGGCGCGGGCTAAGCAGTCTCATTTGCTCGCTTGCGGGGCCAATGTTTGCGGCGGCTCAGGGGCGCGCTCGAGGCCACGCTTTGGCTTAGCGATGCGCTGGAATAGACCGCGCCTCTCCGGCTTGCCTTCGGGCGTCAAACCCTTTGCCGTCAGTAATTTATAGCTGGCTCCATACCATTCAGAGCCTGGGTAATTGTAACCAAGCACCGCACCAACTTTCGTGGCTTCATCGACCAAGCCCATCGACAGATTGGTCTCGACCAAACGGTGCAGAGCTTCTGGCACGTGAGTTGTGGTTTGATAAAGATCAATCACGCGACGGAACCGGCCCAAGGCCGCTAATTGCTGGCCATCGCGCAGATAGTAACGCCCGATTTCCATTTCCTTGCCAGCCAGCTGGTCTTGGGTCATGTCGATCTTCAAGCGGGCGTCGCGGGCATATTCGCTTTGCGGATAGCGCTGGACGACGTCGTTCAGGGCAGCCAAGGCCAATTCCGTCATGCGCTGATCGCGACCCACGTCCACAATCTGTTCGAAATAGCAGATGGCGATCAGATAATAGGCATAAACCGCGCTATCGTTCCCGGGATAGAGGGACGCAAAGCGCTGGGCCCCTGCAATCGCGTCTTCATACTTGTTCTGTTGATAATTGGCATAGGCCGTCATCAACAAAGCGCGACGTGCCCATTCGGAATAGGGGTGCTGGCGGTCAACTTCTTCAAAGCCTGTGACGGCTTCGGTGTAATTCTTTTTACTGAGTTCATCGCGCGCATTGTTATATAACAAGTCGACAGGCCGCTCGACATAGGCCGGTGCCTTCTTGGCATTGCTGCCGGGCATGGATTGGCAGGCAGCCAAAGCCACAAGCAAGGTTGGCACAACAAGCAAAATTCGAAATGGCGATTGCTTCACGATGTAAACTCCGGGCCGAATGCCCTTCCCCGACACATCTTTAACCAGCTTCCGTTCACACGGGAAGCCGCTAAAGGCGGTTGGACGCGTTCTGGTCCATGTGGACACAGTTTTAGTCAATTTAAGGACAAGAGTGACACAAGCTGCAGGAGGTCGCAGCCTTAGTCATTCGCAGCTTGACCCTCCCAAGCTTCTTGGCACACTGTTGGCGACCACGGGCACTGAGCCCTGACTTAAGCGGTGGGGCGGAGATGAGCAAAACAAGGTGCGGCTGGGCCCTCGAATCAGACCCGCTCTACGTCGCCTATCACGATGAAGAATGGGGCGTGCCGGTCCGCGACGCCCGCGAGCTTTGGGAGCTTTTTTGCTTGGAGGGCTTCCAAGCCGGACTTTCGTGGATCACAGTTTTGCGCAAGCGGGCTGCCTTTCGCGAAGCCTTCTTGGGCTTTGACCCTGGCAAGGTCGCGGCCTTTGGACCCGATGATATCGAGCGCTTGATGGCTAATCCCGGCATTGTTCGGGCACGCGCCAAAATCATTGCCACTATTGAGTCCGCACGCCTTTTCCAGACCATTCAGCAGGAGGAAGGTGGTTTTACCGACTTTATCTGGTCGGTTGTCGGCGGCAAACCGATCCACAATCATCCCCTGTCGTTTCGCGATGGACCCAGAAAGACCGTCGAGTCGGAAGAGTTGGCGCGCAAGCTCAAAGCCCGTGGCTTTAAGTTCTGTGGCCACCATGAAACCAGCTGCCACCGCTATCAGCCTGCTTGAAGCTGACGGACAGGCGCAGGGATTGCGCATCAGGTCAAAGGCTTTAACGTGTTGCAAAAATAAGGGAGTGCGCCATGAGCTTAAGAACACCAATTTGCGATTTATTGGGCATTGAACATCCGATCATGCTGGCTGGCATGGGCGGGGTTTCCTATGCTGAGGTGTGTGCCGCCGTTTCAGAAGCGGGGGGTTACGGTTGCCTTGGCATGGCTGGGCGTTCACCCGATGAAATCCGCGACGAAATGCGCAAAGTCCGCGCGTTGACCGACAGACCTTTTGGCGTCGATTTGCTCGCAGCCGTTCCAGGTAGCCTTGAAGCCTCGGTCGATATCATCATTGCCGAAGGCGCAACTGCCTTTATTGCAGGGCTTGGCATACCTTCCGCCATTATCGAAAAGCTCCATGACGCGGGACTGAAGGCGATGGTTGTCGGCGGGGCCGTCAGCCACGCGGAAAAGGCGCAAGCTGCTGGCTGTGATGGTGTGATCTGTCAAGGCTCTGAAGGTGGCGGGCATACAGGTCTTGTTGGCACGCTGCCGCTGGTTGCCCAAGCAGTAGAGCGGGTGACTATTCCTGTGGTTGCCGCAGGCGGCATCTACGATGGGCGCGGCCTTGCCGCTACACTGGCACTTGGCGCCCAAGCCGTATGGATGGGCACGCGCTTCATAGCGTCGAAAGAAGCCCATGCGGGCCAAATGTATAAGGATGCGGTGGTCACGGCTAAGGATACCGACACCGTGCGCACCCGTTCCTACTCTGGCAAGCCGATGCGGGTAAAAGACAATGCTTGGGTGCAGGATTGGGAAAGCCGCCCAAGCGACATAAAGCCTTTCCCACACCAAGCCATGATCAGTATGCAGGAAGGGGCCATGGGCGGCATTGGCGGCCAGACTGAAGGCCTCGAAGCCGACAAGTCATGCTTCGCCATGGGCCAATCGGCTGGCGGAGTTCGGGACATCTTATCCTGTAAGGAAATTATCGACTCCATCATGGCAGAAGCGCATGAAGCTATTTCCCGCGTTGCACGCCTGCAGGCAAGCTCTCCGGCTTGACCTAACACCCGAAACAGGGGCGTTTAAGGTTGATGAAATCACGTGCCTGGATGGCGAGTGCGATTGCGACCTTCGCAGCCTGCGGGGCTGCGTTGAGCGTGGCGCAGACCGCCATTCAGGATCCGCCGGATCGTGGTCCCCCCCCCACACTGGAGACTTATGAGGTTCCAGGCGCTCCGGTCGAAACGTCAATGCGTGTGCCCGCAGCAATGGTTGAGGACGCGCCGATTGATATCCCCCAAGATACACCATCAGAGTGGAGCCCGGATCTCAATAAAGACGCGGGCGGGACCACTCTCTACCGCCGTGTCCTACAAAAGCCGCGCAAAGCTCTGCGCAATGCAGCAGGGCTTGAGTCTGAAGACGTCGGCTCCAGCGGTACTGCTCCAGATGGCCAATCAATAGTACCCGATAACCAGCGTCGCGCTAGGCCGGTCAATCCCACAAAGCGTGCTGATCTTGCGCGTTTAGCCCATGTGTTGGGCGCGCTACATGCGCTTCGAGTGTCTTGTTCGGGTCGTGAAGATCAAACCTATCGGTCGCGCATGTCCACCTTGCTTGATCTCGAAGCCCCTGATGACAGCACGCTGCGCGATCCCTTGGTGGATTCCTTCAATACAGGCTTTCAAGCCTACGGGTTAGGTGCTGCCACCTGTCCAACCGATCGCAGCACGCAAGAAGCTAATCTGGCCAAGGATGGCCTGCGGCTAGCGAAACAAATGGCTGCCCTATATCGCCCAATTGTCGAGGTGCCAGATGCAGCACCACAACAAACTACGTCACAGAAGGCCAAATAAACCGAACACTTTGATCCAATCAAGCGGCAGAGTTGTGTGTTCGTATTCCGTTAACGCATGGAGCCTAAGCTTGTAGATCCAATGCTAAGGGGTGGACCTTGTCAAACTACACCTGCCTGTTGATAGAAGACAGCATGATACAGGCGCGCGTGATCTCCCAAATGATCACGCGAACAGGTTGGGTTGCGCTTGTTGCATTGGACCTTAATTCCGGCTTGAAAATGCTGGCCGAAGAAACCCTTGAACTGGTAATTTCAGACTTGATGCTGCCGGACTCCACCGATGGGGCTACGATTGCCAAAATTCGACAGGCAGCGCCAGACGTAACAATTGCTGCGATTAGCGCAGGTGGTGGCAGAAATTCTGCTTCATCACTCTTGGAACGCGCCAAGGTGGATGGGGCAGAGTTCTTGTTGCAAAAGCCCTTCTCGCAAGAACGCTTGCAAGGTCTTTTGACCGAAGTCGTAGAGCGTATGCAATCGGGCATGCGACGTCCACATGTCCTAGTTGTAGAGCCTAGTCGGACTTTGCGCAAAATCTGCGAAACCGGCTTGAAAGAAAATGATTTCCGCGTGACTTGCGAGGCTAGTTTGGACGAGGCCCTTGACCATATCGATGTGCTCGACCTCGATGCCGTTGTGACCCAAGTGGACGTGACAACCGATGATGGTGCCGAGCTCGTGGCTTTGATGCGCGAGGCCTTTCCAGGTGTCGCCATTATCGCGTTTTCCGACAAAGGTGACAGCGAAATCGCCTGTCGCGCTTGGCTGAAAACCTTGGAAGCCGGGGTCGATGTGGCTTTGCCTAAACCATTTTCGTCCGCCGAACTCGTCCGATCTGTTCGCAATGGCATGGCATTGGCGGCATCAGCCTTTCTGGAAGCGGCGCGTCGGTCTGCCTAAGAAGTTTATAGTTGCCCCAAGACGCACACCACCACCCCTGCCACAATTAGGGCAGAGCCTATCCCCCGTCGAAGTTCGATGGTTTCTTTAAAGCGTATCCAGCCGAAGAGCGTTGCCGCTGGTGCTTCAACCAAGGCGTTTAGGGCCCGCACCAAAGCAGCTGGTGCGAGGGTGAGTGCGGCAAACCAGCAGGCAGAAGCGGCGGCCCCCATAAAACCAGCGGACCAAGACGCCCGCCCATCCGCGGCCAATGCGGCTAAGGCGCGGCGGTCAAAAACCAATAAAATTCCGCCCAAAACAAGGCTCTGCAGGGCTTGCACACAAAAAAGGGTGAAAGTCGCAGAAAAGAATGGCGCGCTTGAATCAATCGCCAAGCCGCACAAGCGGTAGCAATTGGCCGAGACGGCAAAGCACGCCCCAGAGGCCAGCCCGAAGAAGCCAGCTTTAAAGCCTGCAATCCCCCCTGCGATCCCCCTGGTAGGCCAGGATGCCAGTAATAGGCCTGCCGTCGCACCCCAAATGCCGACCCAGCCCCACAGGCTTAGCCGGTCGCCCAGAAACAGGACGCCAACCACAGCGGCCAAAGGCAGGCTCATATGTTGGAAGGTGGACCCAAGGCCAAAGCTAGAGGCGCGCATCGCTTGGATCAAAGCAGCGGTAGCACACACTTGCGCCGTGGCCCCAAGCGGCGCAGCAAACCAAAAATCAGGCCCGATTTTGAAGGTCGAAGGCGGGGCCAACCACCATACAAGGCCGAGAAACAAACAGGCGAAGGGTAAGCCATAGAGAAAGCGGACCAAGGTCGCCCCCCAAGGTCCTGCCTGATCCGACAGACTGCGCTGAGCGGCATTGCGAATGATTTGAAGGAAGCCTGCCACCAAGGCCAATAGCACCCAAAGCGCGTTCATTTAAGCAGCCTTGCAGAAAGAGAAACGGGCCACCGCGTAATTGAGGGCTTTGGCGCGTTTCTTCCGCGCTTCCGCCCTAAACGCGCCACAAACTAAGCCCAAATCAAGCATCAGGGACGTGCGGTTGCACCCGGGGCGCATGCGTGGCCTAGTGGCGGGTGTGGAGGGCTTTATCATGGTAGAACGGACAAATCTTTTAGCTGCGGCGGGCATTTTGGCGTTGGGGATTGCCTTTGCAGGCTTTTCAGCCGGCCAATCCCTCGTGCATTCAAGGTTGGGCTTTCGCACGGTCACAGTCAAAGGTCTTTCAGAGCGCCCCGTCAAGGCCGACCTCGGCTTTTGGTCGATCAGCTTTGTGGCTACAGGTGATTCCTTGGAAGAAGCGCGCCAAGCGTTGACCACGTCTGAAGCTGCGGTGAAGGCGTTTCTAACGGCGCGCGGCTTTCCAGCCACCGCCTATCAGGTGCAAAACATTCGTGTCGAAGACAAGCTGGCAAACGCCTATTCCAGTGGCGGCCTGAACGGCCCGCGCTATATTCTGACAGAAAACCTTATGGTAAAGACCACCGAAGTCGACAAGCTGGCCGAAGCATCGCGCAATAGCGGCGATTTGTTGAAAGAAGGCGTGGTATTTGCCAATGATGGCTCCTCCTCGGGCCCTTCATTCCAATTCACGGGCTTGAATGACCTCAAAGGCGCACTCTTGACCGAAGCAACCCAACGCGCACGTGAGGCTGCCGATAAATTCGCCAAAGAATCTGGGGCCAAAGTCGGGGCCATTCAAAATGCCAATCAGGGCGTGATCGAGGTTAATCCCGCCGTCGAAATCCCCGATAGCCCGCCCGACCGCCAGATCGACAAAAAGGTTCGCGTGGTTACGACGATCACCTTTTTCCTGAAAGACTGATCAGGCTGATGCCTGTCCCAATTCGCCTTCGTGCCGGACCAAGTCAGCCCTGCTCCAGACCCCAAGTCGCAGATTCGATGGGGTCCACCACCTCGCGTCACTACGGCTAGGATGACCTTTGTAGGGAGTTCGTAAGCCTCCGCTACTTCCGCATCGGGCTCGAAAACTTGGGGTCCGTCAACAACGCGGTGTCGTCCAAGGTGCGCAAGAAAGCCGCGAGGGCTGCCTTGTCGGCGACCGATAGGTTCAGGCGTTGTGGCGTGCCGTTGCGTTGCAGGCGGTTATCCAAGGCGGGGCCCGGTTGGATGCCGCTATTATAATGTTCGACCACTTGTTCGAGGGTGGTGAAGCGGCCGTCGTGCATGAAGGGGCCGCCGACGCCCATATTTTTGAGTGAGGGGGATTTGAAGATGCGGGTCTCGCCCGCGTCCAAGCCGTTAGAGAGGGAGTTCGGGGCCAAGGCAAAGGTGGGTGCGGTGTGGCAAGCGGCACACCCTGCCCCGCCTTGATTGGGTGGGTTGAAGTAAAGCGTGCGGCCGCGGTTCTCTTGCGCCGTGAAATTGGGTAAATCGACGCCTAAGTTACGGTTGGGGCCAGTGGCGCTGAACACGCTAGCATAGCCCGTGTCCCACTTACTGCCGGTCGAGACCATGGCTCGTTGAAACTGGGCCAAGGCCTGTTGGATGCGGGCTTCGGTGATGGAGGGGCTGCCAAAGGCGAAGTTAAACAGGTCGGGGTAATAGGTCGTGGCGTTCATCTTGGTGATGAGAGCAGCAATGCCACCCGCCGCAGTGTCCCAGCCCATTTCAACGACATTCTGGATGGGTTGGGTGGCTTGGGCCTCCACGCTTGCTGCGCGCTTGTCCCAGAACATGGTGCCGGGCCGATAAAACCTGATGTTGCCCAAGCGCATGGAATGGGCGTCGGTGAAGGTAGTCCCAGATACACCGGTACTGAACTGGCGGGGATCGCTGAAGCCATTGGCTTGGCGGTGGCAGGAGGCGCAGGAAATGGTGTCATTCATGCTGACGCGGCGATCATTGAAGATGACCCGGCCAAGGCTGGCCGCCCGATTGGTGATGGCATTATTAGCTGGGGTGTTATCGTCGACCGTGACGGTGCCATCATAATAGGCTGGCAGTGTTGGGCTGGTGAAATTGTCCAAGGCGCTGAAGTCGATGGTGGTGAACTCGGCAACACCGGCTGGTGTGGCGACCGCACCATTGGGCACAACGGTGACACTGGCAGAAGCTGGCCCCGTGCCCACCGAATTGATAGCCCGAACGCTGCAGCTATAGGTCAGGCCATTCGAGAGACCTGTCACCGTCGCTGGACTGTTGGAGCCTGAGGCGCTGATACTCGCGGTGCCATTGGTGCAGGTAACGCTGTAGCTTGTGATGGGTGAGCCACCGGTGATCAGAGGCGCGGCAAAGGCGATGCTGGCCCCTCGATCCGCGGGTGTAGCTGCGCCGATGGTAGGCGCTGCGGGGGCAATAGGTAATCCCGGGGTCGCGCTGGCGGCGTTAGAACTGGCGCTGGTGCCTGTTGCATTGGTGGCGGTGATTGAGCAGCTATAGGCGGTGCCATTGGAGAGGCCTGTGACATCAATCGGGCTTGTGGTACTAATGCCGGCGCGCGTGGCACCCCCGGCTACGCAACTGGCTGTATAGCTGGTGATCGCAGATCCACCTGTCGCCGTGGGCGCTGAATAATGCACCTTGATGGAGGTATTGCTGGGATCAAGCGCAACCAAGGTCGGCGAACCTGGAACGGTCAAGGTGACCCCGCCAACGGCAGAGCCCGTGTCGCCAGTTGCACCGCCACCGCCACATCCAGCCAAGGCCCCTAGACCTAGAAGGACCAGAAAGGAAACGAGAGCTGGTGAAAATTTGACAGACGGCATGAAAGCTCCCGAAGAAACGGCACTGATAGTACTGATAACGGGTGAGACTTAGGTTTCCGTCGCGAACTTATGACAATTTCTCGCGATTTCGTGATAATCATGGTCAAGGGCAAAAAAAGAGGCCGCATCCAGCGAGAATGCGGCCCTTTGAGGCGGCCTCTTGGGGGGAGGAGACACCGATCAGCGCACGAGACGCGAAACGATCAGATGTCCGCAGCGGAGGCTCACTGCCACTCTCAGATAGGGATGCCGCGGCTGAATAAAAAGGGCCGCGCGGGTTAAGCAGGACTGCAAAAATGCATGGCTAGCCGAGGGATGCATCGGCCGCTTCTGCATTTGATCAGGCGGAAGCCTTCCCGCTCCCCGCCTGGTACCGTTAAGGTGGGGTATGCCTGCAGTTCCATACCCCTACATCGGTCTCGTATTAATTCTCGCCTATGCCGTGAGCTGGTTGATCACGGCGCTAATGGTTCGTGGATCGGTAATGGATTTGCCGGATGAAGCACGCAAACTGCATGATCGCCCCACGCCCACCTCTGGGGGGATTGGAATTATGATCGGCACAATCGTTGGCTTTGTGTGTATGGCTGGCGTCCTGTGGCAGTCTGTCAGCCACGATTATACTTTCAGGGCAGATTATTTGGACGCTCTGCGCGGCAGCGGAATGCTTCCGCATTATCTGGGTTTGGCTATGGCCTTAGCAGGAGGCGTGCTCGGCTATATTGATGATCGGCGGCAATTAGGCGCGACGTTTAAACTGGCTGTTATGGTGGTTCTTGCCGGCATTTTCGTGATTTTTGGGGCACGCGTTGATGTCATCCCAATCTTCCTAAACCCCGTCAGTGAAGGCTCATTCGGTTTGCCATTGGGTGCCGTGGCTGGAGGCCTTGGAACCATTTTGTGGATTCTTGTTATCGCAAATACCGTCAATTTCATGGATGGCGCAAATGGACTGGCGATTGGCTCCAGCGCGATTGGCCTAACTGCCTTAGGCCTGCTGTGGCTGCAAGCGGCACCCTATTATGATCCTTCTGTCTATATTCCCGGCTTGCTCTGCTTGCTCGCTGCGGCATCCAGTTTGGGTTTTCTCTATTGGAACGTATTTGGAGGGCGGATTTTCGCCGGTGACGCAGGTGCCCTTTTTATCGGGCTATTGATCGGCGGCATTGGGGCGAGTGTCGCAGGCCCGGCGATCAGCGTGTTTGCCATCGTGCTTTGCTTCCTACCTCTTCTGGCGGATGCCATTTTGACCGTGATGTGGCGTATGCAGCAAAAGGCTAATCTAATGTCCGCCCATGCTGATCACGTCTACCAATTGGCTATCCGATCAGGCGAGTCACATGGCAAAGTTGCACGAAGATATTGGCTTGCAACATTGATTTGTGGAGCACTGGCAAACTGGGCAGGTCCCTATAGTATTTTCTTGATATTTCTGATCTTCTGTGTGGCCCTGACTGTCGGGATCATCATTTTACAGCGCCAGCGCGCCCACTATCTGGCTCTCCTGTCAAAGCAGGCTGGCTAGTGCCCGTCCGCTCCGCTAAAAAGGCTCACAAAACAGAAGCCTCGCTCAGATTGAAAGCTGGACGAGACTCTCAGAATAAGTCAGGTTAACGCATGGACTGGGACAAGCTTAAAACCTTTCACGCCGCCGCAGATACCGGCAGCCTCACCGCTGCCGCCGAAAAAGTCGGCCTGTCGCAATCAGCGGTCAGCCGCCAAATCGCGGCGCTTGAGGATGGGCTGGGTGTACCGCTCTTTCACCGGCATGCGCGCGGCCTGATCCTGACCGGCCCAGGTAAAGTACTGCAGCAATCGACCGGCCAGATGGCGACCATTGCGGCGGTGGCAGAGTCCAATTTGAAAGACGCGCGCGACCGTCCGCAAGGCGAATTGATAGTGACCGCTCCAATTGGCATTGGGGCGACATGGCTGGCTCCCCGATTGGGCGGCTTTATGGACGCTTACCCAGATGTGTCCTTGCGCTTGCTTCTTGATGACCGAGAGCTCGACCTAACCACCTTAGAAGCTGAATGCGCGATCCGCCTGTGGGAGGCCACGCATGCTGACCTGATCCAGCGGAAAATCCTGTCGATCACCACGTCGCTCTATGCCTCGCGGGAGTATATCGCCAAGCACGGTATGCCCAAGACACCAGAGGATTTGGTAAATCATCGCGTGATCGCTTATGGCGCGCGTTCAGGCGACCCGATGAAGGTGCTGGACTTTGCCCTGACCTTGGGCCGGGAAGAACATCGCCCGCGCGAGGCGGCTCTGACGATCAATAATGTCTCGGCTTTGGTAAAGGCTGTGGTTGCAGGCCTCGGCATTGGCGGCCTGCCAGATTATTTGGCCCAAGCTGACACAGGCCTCATGCGGGTCTTTCCAGAGACTGACGGGCCGAATATTGACGTCTTCTTCATCTATCCGGCAGATTTGCGACGCTCAAAACGGATCGCTGCATTCCGACAATATTTGTTGGAGCAAGCGGTAAACTGGAAGGGCTAAGGCGTAAGAGACCCAGCCCTCCCAAAATGTTGACTTAGGTCTTCGTAACAGCAGCAGTTTGACCGAATAGCGATTTGGCTGCTGCCTTCATGTCTTCCTTGGATTGCTCGCCCGCTGGCTTACGCAAAGCCGCCCCCACTGCATTACCGGCGATAACTGCTGGACGGGCGTCGATGGCTTCAAACCAAGCTTTGACATGGGGAAACTCTTCAAGATCTTGGCCAAACAATTTCGCACCACGAACCCAAGGATAAGAAGCCATATCGGCGATGGAATAATCACCTGCAAGATACGGGGTTTCTTTAAGCTGGCGCTCCATAACGCCATATAAGCGATTGACCTCGTTGGTGTAACGGGTCTGGCCGTATTCGATTAATTTCGGATCGTCGACCAGATTGGGCGCATAGAGACGGAAGTGGCTGGCTTGGCCCGACATTGGGCCTAGGCCTGCCATTTGCCACATCACCCATTCGTCAACCTTCACGCGGCCGCGCTCATCACTGGGATAGAATTGACCAGTCTTGCGGCCAAGATATTGCAGGATGGCTCCGCTCTCAAACACCGAAATTGGCTGACCGTCTGACCCGTTCGGATCGACAATCGCCGGCATACGGTTATTCGGGCTAATGGCGAGGAAAGCAGGCTCAAACTGCTCGCCCTTGCCGATATTGACGGCCTTCATGACATAGGGCAGCCCCATTTCTTCCAAAGCAATAGAGATTTTCCAACCATTCGGGGTTGGCCAATAATAAAGTTCGATGGGGCTTTGACTTGGCTGCGACATGAGCATTTTCCTGTTTGATGACCCGGCACTTGCGCCAGTTAGCCTCAAGTCGGGTGACGCCATCTTAAGCGCAAGCTGGGAAAATCGAACAGGGCCTGTTTGAATTTCTTAACAGTGGACTGCCTATTTTGCACCCGTCCCTTCCTCTTTAAACTGAAACAAGGTCTCAAACGGAACCGACAACGCCCGCGCCATCCGAAACGCCAGCTCGAGCGATGGCGCATATTTCTCGGCCTCAATCGCTAAAATGGTCTGGCGCGTTGCCCCAACAAGACTGGCAAAGTCCTGTTGGGTTAGCCCCGCCTGAGTTCGCAACTGCCGGATCTGGTTGAGCACGCGGCCCTTGCTTACAGCCATTAGGATAAGCGACCCAAAACAAGGATCATGACCTGCTTAACCCCATGACACAGGAACAAAACCGACATCAGAATAAAGAATAAGGTTGGCAAATGCTGGATATTCAAGGTCAAAGGCACTGGGTCTGGAAGGGTTGATTGCCACAGGATTTGCCAGATGAGCACATTGATCGCGCAAAACCCCACAAGCAGGCCTAGCCGATCCGCCCGTGCGATGATTTGCTCATCTCGTTCGTCCTCAAATGCCCCCCGCTTGCGCATGATATTAGCCCAAACACCGATAACTGCCTCACTCACCATGCCGAGGCCCAAGACAAATAGCCACGTCCGCCAGAGGTGGCGCGCCTCTTGGTCGGGGATAGACCAGCCATCTATCATATTCGCTGTCAGATAAGCGAAGATGCAAATCCCCATAAGGAGCGATAAGCCAGCCCTTTTTTCAGCAAGCGTCATATCCTAGACCTTTCTTCGTGCCAAAATGACAAAGATGTTTTACATAACCGCAATTAGGCCCGACCTTAACAAATGTCAAACATCTTATACATTTCACGAAACCGTTTAGCCTGAGACGCTTTGACGCCTTGAGGTTTGAGCGCCCTTCCCCTAGAAGCCAATGCCGTTTTGGAGCCCCTGACCATGCCCGAGTCTGTTATCAAACCCGTATCCATGAAAACCTATGACACCGACTTTGCCGGGTTTTCGAAAGAATTGGGCGGCTGGTTTGAGCGGTTTGGCTTTGCGATCGTCGCAGACCATGGCGTAGATCAGAAAGTCATCGACGCCACCTTGGAGAAAGCCAAGGCCTTCTTCGCTTTGCCGGTGGATGTGAAGAAATCCTATAAGTCTCCAATCGGGGCTGGCCAGCGCGGCTATACCGCCTTTGGGGTGGAGACAGCTAAGGACCATACGATCGCGGACTTAAAAGAATTCTGGCACCAAGGCCGGGATTTGCCCGAAGATCATCGCTTTGCAAACGTGATGCCCCCCAATGTGCCCATGCCTGAAGTACCGGACTTTGATGCCAGCCAGAAGGCGATGTTTGAAGACTTCGATCATTTAGGCAAACGCATCCTGCGCGCAATCGCCACCTATTTGGAACTGCCAACCGACTATTTCGACGACAAGGTTGGCGAAGGCAATTCGATCCTGCGCACTTTGCATTATCCAGCGCTTGGCCCCGACGTCACGCCTGGAGCCATTCGCGCAGGTGCCCATGGCGATATCAATGTGATTACGTTGCTGCTGGGTGCCGAAGAGCCTGGCCTGCAGTTGCTCGACAAGTCGGGCCAATGGCAGGCTGTCACAGCACCTAAAGGCTGTGTGGTGATCAATATTGGTGACATGCTGGCGCGCCTCACAAATGATCGCCTTCCCTCGACCGTGCATCGAGTCATCAATCCAGAGCCAGAGCGCGCCAGATTTGCCCGCTATTCCTCGCCCTTTTTCCTGCATTTTTCGCCAGATGTGTTGATCGAGACGCTGCCAATAAATGGCCCGATTAAGTACGAACCAATCAACGCTCAGGCGTTTTTGGAGCAGAGGCTTCGCGAAATCAAGCTTGCTTAATCACCTTTTGTTATGATTTTAGGCGAAAACAGCCTAAATCACTGGCATCTTGGATAAAATTGCCCGGATTTTTGCGCCTTTCGGGCAACACTCTCGAAGGCTTGCAGTCAAGAGGCGGAAAAACGCGGCGTGCGTGTTGCAGGTTGAAAGCGAGCAGTCTAACGATATAACAGACCGAGATGTCTGCATCTTCGGACAACAAAGGCCAATCCCTAGTTTTGCTTGGGTTTGGACCAAAAAAATTCTTTTGGGGAAACACACATGCGTTCAAACAGCACTTCCAAGATCAGCCGTATTGCGCTGCTTTCGTCTATTTGCTTTGCCGGCCTCGGCTTCGCAGGCGTTGCGCAAGCCCAAACTGCTCCGGCTGCAGCATCTGACCAAGAAACCGAAGTCGTCATCGTGACAGCTACAAAACGCGAAACCACCTTGCAGTCCATCCCGGTTGCGGTGTCGGTGACCTCGGCTGACACCATCAGCAAAGCACAAGTTCGCGACTTGAACGATATTCAGACTTTGGTCCCATCGCTGCGCGTCAGCACCAACCAAAGCTCCACCAACGCAACCTTTATCATTCGCGGCTTCGGCAATGGTGCGAACAATGCGGGTATCGAGCCTTCGGTTGCTATCTTTATTGACGGCGTTTATCGCTCGCGCGCAGGTGCTTCGATCGGTGATCTTCCAAACCTTCAGCGCGTCGAAGTTTTGCGCGGCCCACAATCCACCCTGTTCGGCAAAAACGCTTCTGCAGGCGTGATCTCTTTGGTCACCCGCGAGCCTAAGTTTGAATATGGTGGCTCGGCCGAATTGAGCTATGGCAACTTCAACGCGATCGTTGCTAAGGCTGACATCACTGGCCCACTGGGTGAAAATGCAGCCGGTGCGCTGTCGTTTGGCTATAACAAGCGCGATGGTTATGTCGAAAACATCGGCCTTGGTGTAGACATCAACAACCGCGACCGCTTCAATGTGCGGGCAGATTTGCTGATCAAGCCAAGCGACAACCTCAAAGTTCGCTTGATTGCAGACTATGACAAGCTCGACGAATTGTGCTGCGCTGTTGCGAACGTATTGAGCGGCCCTGCAAGTGCTGCAATCAAAGCAATTGGTGGCCGGATCGTTGAAAACTCCTCGTTCGGTGATCGGGTTTATTCTGACGTTCCACCAACCAATTTGATCGAAAACCGCGGCGTTTCGATGCAAGTCGATTATGACTTTGGCAAATTGTCGTTTACGTCGATCTCGGCTTATCGGAACTCGCATGGTGAGCAAGACGGCGACGTCGACTTCACCAGCGCTGGTTTGGCAAGCGTGCCTCAAATTCAAGATATCGACACTCTGACCCAAGAATTCCGTTTGACGTCAAACTATGACGGCCCATTTAACTTCTTGTTAGGTGGGTTCTTGTTCAAAGAAAACATCAAGCAAGAATCGGCCGTGGTATACGGAAAAGACTTCCGCAATTATGTGCTGGCTCTGACGGGTGGAGCTTCTTCGCCAATCCTGCTGATCGAAGCAACCAACCGCCTCCCAGCTGGTACCTATTTTGCAAATGGAACCGGCACGAGAGAAAACTTTGGCATTGATGCGGACGCTCAATCTGTGTTTGGTACCGTCGATTTCAAAATCAATGATGCCTTCACACTAACTGGTGGCTTTAACTATACAAAAGACGCCAAAAAGGCACGTACCGACGTTACCTCAACTGAACCATTCGCAAACCTAGATCTAGTTGTGTTTGGCGACGCCTTTTACAGAGGTGCGTTGACGCCAGCAATCGGGGCAGCCGGTGCTGCAGGCTACGCGCGCTCGATCGCAGGGGTGGCATGTCCTCAACCTGCATCGCCATTGGGATTGCCAACCTGTAACGCCTTCTTGGGTCTGACTGCAGTTCAGTTCCAGCGTCCATTCTTGAACATCCCAAATGCGGTTGAAAGCGGTCGCTCGAATGACGAGAACACCACCTATTCGGTGCGCTTGGCATGGGAAATTAACGACAACTTCAACGCTTATGCCAGCTATGCAACCGGCTTCAAGGCAACGTCGTTCAACTTGTCACGCGACTCCAAGCCATCACCAACGGACTTCATTCCAGGCAGCTCCATTCTAAACCCACCTGCTTCGGCCATTCGCAATGCGGGCTTGGCGCTGACGAACTTGGGAACAGGCAGCCGCTTCGCTGGTCCTGAAGAAGCACAGGTCTATGAAATCGGCTTGAAAGCACGCTTCCCAAAAGGTGCGTTCAACCTGACTTTGTTTGATCAAGCGATTGACGGATTCCAATCAAACACCTTCACTGGAACCGGCTTCATTCTGGCAAACGCTGGTAAGCAGTCGACCAAGGGAGTCGAATTTGATGCGACCTATCGCCCAATTCGTCCGCTCATCCTGACCTATGCAGCAACCTATCTTGATCCGTTATATGACGACTTCAAAGGCGGCGCGTATGGGGACTATACCGGCCGTACCCCAGCGGGGATTGCCGAATTCACCTATAACGCATCGGCAACCTTCATTCAGCCGCTGAGCAATGACAACCGCATTACGTATCGGGCAGACTACTTCTGGACTTCGGAAACGCAGCTCAGCCAAGGCCTGAACTTGAACCCAGCGGCGGCTTTCCCGGCAACCCAGGCTGGCCGTGATGCCCGTAATGCTGCCAACCTGAAAGCAGCCGAAGCCTACACCTTCCAGCCAATCAGCCTCAATGCAAGCATTACCTTCGCAACGAGCAATGGCTGGGAGTTCAGTGCCTGGAGCCGTAACCTGACGGACGAGCGTTACTTGACCACCATCTTCGACAGCGTCGCTCAAGACGGTTCCATCTCGGGCTACCCAAGCCCACCACGGACCTACGGCGTGTCAGTGAAGCACATCTGGTAAGCTCTGGCTGACCTAGCTTAAAATTAAAGCCCTCAACCTTCGGGTTGGGGGCTTTTTTTACGGGTGGAAGTTGGCAAAGTGGGAAGCCAGAAAGCAAAAAGAGGCTTCCCATTTGCTGCAATCAACCTAAACCCATTGCCATGACTCAGACTGATAATCTTCTTGCCATTGATCCGACCGCAGAACGCGACATGCCCTACAAGGCCGGCAGCCCAGACGCCCCTGCCCACGCGCCGCGCCCTAAGGATGCTGCCACGCTGATCTTAATCCAACATGCCCAGTCAGGGCCTAAAATCCTGATGGGGCGGCGGGCCAGTGGTCATAGCTTCATGCCCGACAAATACGTGTTCCCCGGTGGCAAAGTAGACCGCTGCGACCGCTTCGTTGACGCCCATGATGAGCTACATCCTCAAACGGCCGAGGACCTATCAAAGGCCAATAAGACCCGTCACCCGCGCGCCTTAGGATTGGCGGCCATCCGCGAGACCTGGGAAGAAACAGGCCTATTAATTGGCAAGCTGGGGGCACTGCCAGTGCGGACACTCGATGCGGGCTGGACCAGCTTTGCAGCCGCGGGGATCGCCCCACACCTGAGCCCATTGCACTTCTTCGCCCGCGCCATCACACCGCCGCAACGCCACAAGCGCTTTGACGCGCGCTTTTTCATCGCCAATGCCGACGAGGCGCTCTATGACCTTCGGCCTGCGCGTGATGGGGCAGAGATGCAAGACTTGCGTTGGTTCAGCTTAGAAGAGGCCTTCAGCTTGGACCTGCCTAATGTGACCCGCTTCATCCTCACTGAAGTCCAAGCCCGCTTACAGGCCCCAGACCAGCCGCACCGCCCTGCCTTCCTGCGCTGGGGCCAGACGGGCCCTCAGATGGACCGCTTATGAGCAACACCCGCATGAGTGCAGCAACATGGGCAGGCATTGGCACTGCGCTCAGCTGCGGCCTAATCGCGGCCGTCGGAATCGCCATCAACGCCCCCTTGTTTGCTCTGACGCTGGACGACACTGGCATGACCCCAACGGAGGTCGGCTTCCTCATGACCTTTGCGGGATTGGCGGGTCTCCTTTGTACGCCAGTTGTGCCTTGGCTGATGGGGCGCTTTCCCGTGAAGGGGATCTTAGGCGGCGGTCTCTTGGCCTCCAGCGCCATGTTCCTCTTGTACCCAGTAACAGACAATATTTGGGTGTGGACCGCGATCCGCTTTGGCTTCTCCACCTCATTGACGATTATCTTCGTAGCGTCGGAAGCTTGGTTCCTAGAACTTGCCCCCGCCCATTTGCGCGGCCGGCTCTTGGGGCTCTATGCGGCGACCTTCGCCGGTGGCTTTGGCATTGGTGGGTTTGTCATCGCCCAATTGGGCCATCAAGGCCCCGCTACGCCCTATGCCGGTGCAGCCATCATGGCATTGGCCACCTTGCCCCTCCTCCTCTTCAAGACGCCTGCCGCTACCCGGCCAGAAGGTGCTGAAGCTAAGCCCTCAGCCCTTCTCGCCCGCCTGATGATTGCACCTGCACTCTTTGTCCCTGCCTTCGCGATGGGGGCGATCGAGACCAGCGCCTTCAACCTCTTCCCCCTTTGGGTCCGCGAGGTGGGCTTTGAAGACGCTGCTGCGGGCTATTTGATTGCTGCCAGCGGACTAGGCAATATCTTACTGCAAGGGCCCATAGGGATGCTGGCAGACCGCTATGGACGCACCCGCACTCTCCTGGCCGTGGCAGTCATCGGCTTTATTGGTCCATTCATGCTGATGGTCGCCAAATCACCGACAGAGGCCTATGCAATTTGCTTCCTATGGTCTGGCTGCGTCACTGGCTTCTATACCTTGGGCTTGATGGGGCTTGCAGAGCGCTTTGGTAAGACTGAATTAGCTGGGGCAAATGCGGCTTATGGTGGCAGCTATGGCGTTGGACAATTGATCGCACCCTTGGCCGGTGGCACCCTACTTCAAACCCTTGGTCCATCAGGCTTTCTGGCTGGCCTCGCTGTCATGGCCCTCACGCCGATTTGCGCCATCGCTGTGCAGCATCAAGCGCAGAGAAAGTCTTGACCTTTGCCGCAGTTTAGGGTCTAAGCGCCCCCTCAGATTCACCCATACCGCAACCGCGGGAGATTTATCATGGCCAAACCGGCCTCCATCAAAATCCGCCTGAACTCGTCTGCTGGCACCGGCTTCTTCTATGTCACCAAGAAGAACGCACGTACCAAGACCGAAAAACTGCGCATGAACAAGTACGACCCAGTCGTGCGGAAGCATGTTGAGTTTGTCGAAGGCAAAATTAAGTAAGCTTCTCCCTTTGGTGAGATCGGCCTTTTAGGCGCGCTTTGGATATCCAGAGCGCGCTTTTTGGTTTGTGTTATCGACGGGTATAGAAATCTATCCCCCCGGATTGTGAAACGCCTGTAACCTTGGGCCATGTCTTAGTGCTCTCCGCCTTATGTGGCGAGCCTTTTTGAGGTGGAGGGAGGATTAGAAGCAAACACTTGGAATCGCTTAGGTGCCCATTCTGGTCACCCAACCGCTGTCTCAATTGTTCGTGCGACGTATGGGTCGTCAAGTGTCCGTTTTCTTTGAAAACGGATCGCCCGGCGACGCAGCGAAGCTGCACACTTGACTACCCGGATGTCGCGCAAATCCTATGCTGGCCATTTTGGTGAAACAGGGTTTCCACCAAAATGAGTCCAAGTGAAAAGGAATCCATTTTTTAGGCCAAAGCTTAGGCACACGTACTGGTGGCAAGCACCAAAACGCCCCTACATCCCCAATTCCAAGCGCTCCAGCCGCTTGATCTCGTCGCGCAGGCGGGCGGCCTCTTCAAACTCAAGGTCCGCCGCGGCGGCTCGCATCCGCTTCTCAATGTCGGCCAATGCCGCTTTGAAATTATGCCCGGGTGTGCCAGCCTCTGGCAGAGCCTCTGCCCTGCCCCTGCCCTTACCCTTGCCTTTGACATTGGCGGTCGCATCGCCAGCGCCCCCCAAGCCTATGGTGACGCCTTCCTTGCCATAGGGGCTATTGAGGATGTCATGAATATTAGAGCGGATGGATTGGGGCGTGATGCCATTAGCTTCGTTCCAAGCCACTTGTTTAGCCCGACGGCGATCGGTCTCGTCAATGGCGCGCTTCATCGAACCCGTGATGGAGTCGGCGTAGAGGATCACGCGACCATCGACATTGCGAGCCGCCCGACCAATCGTCTGCACCAGACTGGTTTCAGAACGTAAGAAGCCTTCTTTATCCGCGTCTAAGATACAAACCAACTGACACTCAGGAATATCAAGACCCTCACGCAAGAGATTGATCCCGATTAGAATATCAAAATTGCCGAGGCGAAGGTCGCGAATGATCTCAATCCGCTCGACCGTATCAATATCGCTGTGCATATAGCGGACTTTCAGGCCCTGCTCGTGCATGTATTCGCTCAGGTCTTCGGCCATCTTCTTAGTCAAAGTCGTCACCAAGACGCGCCCACCTGCAGCGATGGTGGTTCGTGATTCGGCGATACAATCATCGACCTGGGTAAAGCCTTGGCCTGTCACCGGGCGAATCTCAACCGGCGGATCGATCAAGCCGGTTGGGCGGATGACTTGTTCAACAAACACCCCGCCGGTCTGGTTCATCTCCCATGGCCCCGGCGTTGCCGACACGCTAATGGTCTGGGGCCGCATTGCGTCCCATTCCTCAAACCGTAGCGGCCGATTGTCCATGCAAGAGGGCAAGCGGAAGCCATAATCCGACAGAGTCTTCTTACGGCTATAATCGCCCCGGAACATCCCGCCGATTTGAGGAATCGTCACATGGCTTTCGTCGACAAATACCAGCGCATTGTCTGGAATATATTCAAACATGGTAGGCGGCGGCTCGCCCGGGTTGCGCCCAGAGAGATAGCGGGAATAATTCTCAATACCGGCACACGAACCAGTCGCCAACAACATCTCAAGATCAAAGTCTGTGCGTTGTTTTAGGCGCTGGCCCTCAATCAACAAACCATTTTGCTCAAACCATTCCACACGGGCCTTGGCTTCCGCTTTGATCTTCTCAATCGCTTGGCTCAGCGTTGGGCGCGGCGTTGTGTGGTGGCTATTGGCATAGACTTTAATGGCTTCAAGGTCGGCAGTCTTCTTGCCCGTCAGCGGGTCAAACTCATGGATCGCTTCGACCTCATCGCCAAAGAACAAGACACGCCAAGCCCGGTCCTCATAGTGCGCGGGGAAGATATCGAGCGCATCACCGCGCAGCCGGAAATTGCCGCGTGCGAAATAAATGTCGTTCCGCTTGTACTGCAGCGCCACCAAGTCGCGTGTCACCGTTTGCGGGTCGGCCCGATCCCCCGGCTTCAAGACAAAGGTCATGGAAGAATAGCTCTCGACCGAGCCAATGCCGTAAATGCACGAAACCGAAGAAATGATAATCACATCATCGCGCTCAAGAATGGCGCGGGTGGCAGCATGGCGCATCCGGTCGATCTGTTCGTTGATATTGCTCTCTTTCTCGATGTAGGTGTCGGTCCGCGGCACATAGGCTTCAGGCTGATAATAGTCGTAATAAGAGACGAAATATTCGACCGCATTATTGGGAAAGAAATTCTTGAACTCGCCATAGAGCTGCGCCGCCAACGTCTTGTTGTGGGCAAGGATAAGCGCAGGCCGCTGCAGCCGATTGATCACTTGCGCCATGGTGAAGGTCTTGCCAGAGCCGGTGACGCCCAGCAGTACCTGATCCTTATCCCCTTCTTGAGCGGCTTCACACAGAGCCTCAATCGCGGCGGGCTGGTCGCCCGCGGGTTGATAATCGCTGACCAATTCAAATCGCTTACCGCCTTCAAACTTCTCTGGTAGATCGGGCCGATGGGGCTGCCAAGCCGGCGGAGCGGCACTGCCGCGTGCATCGAGCACATTATAGTCAAAATCATAGACGAACGGGTCACCGGCAAACTCAACCCCTGTGACCGTTTGGGCATTGGGCTTGGGATCATCAAGAGCATCAGCCTCAGCCCGCAACTTCTTGATATTCTCCCACGCCTGCATCTTGTCCGTGGTAGGATGGGCATTGGGCTTACGAGGTCGGGAGGAAGGGGTACGCGCCATCACGAGAACATAGGGGGAATATCGCGGTTTGAGTAGGGGTATAATCAAAGACCAAACAATATTAATCTGTACGATTTTTCCATACCTGTCATCAAGTCAGTTCAGCCTAAGAGATGTGGACTGGTTTGATGACAAGCTCGCAGACACAAAAAACGCCCCGACCTTTCGGTCAGGGCGTTCTTAATGTCTAGGCAATTGCCTAAGGTTTTATTCAACCACGGTCGCGACAACGCCTGCACCGACGGTCGGGGTTATGAGTTCAACCATGATCTTAATGTTGTCGCCTGGCATCACCATTTCAACGCCGTCTGGCAACATGCAGATGCCGGTCACGTCGGTCGTGCGGAAGTAGAATTGCGGACGATAGTTGGTGAAGAATGGCGTGTGACGGCCGCCCTCTTCCTTCGTCAGGATGTAGGCTTCAGCTTCAAACTTCTTGTGTGGCTTGATGCTGCCTGGCTTACAAAGAACTTGGCCACGCTCAACGCCAGTACGGTCCACACCGCGCAGCAACGCACCAATGTTGTCGCCAGCTTGTCCAGAATCGAGCAGCTTGCGGAACATTTCAACGCCAGTCACGGTCGACTTAATGGTGTCGCGGATGCCGACGATTTCAACTTCTTCGCCAACCTTCACGATGCCGGTCTCAACGCGACCAGTCACAACCGTACCACGACCCGAGATCGAGAACACGTCTTCGATTGGCATCAAGAATGGACGATCCAATGGACGCTCTGGCTGAGGAATATATTCGTCAACCGAAGCCATCAAAGCCAAGATGGCTTCTTCGCCAATCTTCGCATCACGGCCTTCAACCGCTGCCAAAGCCGAACCCTTGGTGATGGGGATATCGTCGCCGGGGAACTGATAGCTGGACAGAAGCTCACGAACCTCCATCTCAACCAATTCCAGCAATTCTTCGTCGTCAACTTGGTCAACCTTGTTCATGAACACGACCAGCGCTGGCACGCCAACCTGACGGGCCAACAAGATGTGCTCACGGGTCTGTGGCATTGGGCCATCAGCAGCCGAAACCACCAGAATAGCGCCGTCCATCTGCGCCGCACCCGTGATCATGTTCTTCACATAGTCAGCGTGGCCTGGGCAGTCGACGTGGGCATAGTGACGGTTTGCCGTCTCATATTCCACGTGCGCGGTGTTAATCGTGATACCACGCGCCTTTTCTTCTGGCGCTGCGTCGATGTCTGCATAACTCATCGCTTTCGCACCACCAGCCTTCGCCAACGTCATCGTGATCGCCGCCGTCAACGTCGTCTTACCATGGTCAACGTGACCAATCGTGCCAATGTTGCAATGTGGTTTCGTACGTTCAAACTTTTCCTTAGCCAT
>JBEAVQ010000080.1:0-11162 GCA_041160865.1 Pseudomonadota bacterium
ACCGATCCGCCGCCAGACGACGCTGTCTGGATTGATCAGCTTGGGCAAGCGGTTGGCAGGGTCCCAGATGAAGGCCATTCCGCCTGTCATCCCGGCGGCAAAATTGTCGCCAACGGGCCCTAGCGAAATCACCAAGCCGCCGGTCATATATTCACAGCCATTGGCCTCCATGCCTTCCACGACGGCAAAAGCACCCGAATTGCGCACAGCAAACCGTTCGCCCGCTTGGCCCGAAGCCAACAAAGTGCCAGAGGTCGCGCCATACAGGCAGGTGTTGCCAATGATCGCGTTTTCCTCAGGTTTAAGTCCAGAGCCCGAAGGCGGCCGCAACGCAATCGTTGCGCCCGAAAGGCCTTTACCAACATAATCATTGGCATCGCCCACTACGTCCAAGGTCAGGCCTTGCACGCCAAACGCACCCAGGGATTGCCCGCACGAGCCTTCAAGGCGCACCGTCAAGCGGCCTTCGGGCAGTGCGCCCATGCCAAACTTGCGCACAATCGCGCTTGACGACCTTGTACCGATGGCGCGCTGAACGTTGCGAACGCCATAAGCCAATTGCATCTTCTCCCCCCGCTCAAAGAAGGGGGCCGCATCGCGCAGGATTTGAGCGTCTAGGGTATCGGGCACTTCGACACGCGGCTTATCGGTGCCAAAACGGGTTGGCCTGGCCCCTTCGACCCGGACCAGAAGCGGGTTGAGGTCCAGGTCATCGAGATTGGCTGCCCCACGGCTGACTTGCCGCAACAGGTCAGTGCGACCGACCACTTCGTTCAAGGTCTTGAAGCCAAGGCCAGCGAGGATTTCGCGGACGTCTTCGGCGATGAAGCTCATCAGATTGACGACCTTTTCCGGCGTGCCGGTGAAGCGCTGACGAAGGGCTTCATCTTGCACGCAGACGCCTACGGGGCAGGTGTTGGAGTGGCATTGACGCACCATGATGCAGCCCATCGCTACCAAAGAGGCCGTACCAATGCCAAATTCCTCAGCCCCCAGCATCGCGGCCATCACGATATCGCGGCCCGTCCGCAGACCGCCATCCGTGCGCAGCACCACATGGTCGCGTAGATTGTTGAGCGTCAGGACTTGGTGGGCTTCGGCCAGACCTAATTCCCACGGAATTCCAGCAAATTTGATTGAGGTCTGGGGTGATGCCCCTGTGCCACCGACATTGCCCGCAATCAGAATGATGTCAGCCTTGGCCTTGGCAACGCCAGCCGCCACCGCGCCAATGCCCGATTGGGCGACCAGCTTTACGCAAACCTTGGCTTCGGGATTAATTTGCTTCAAATCATAGATCAGCTGAGCCAAATCTTCGATCGAATAGATGTCATGATGGGGAGGTGGGCTGATCAGGGTCACGCCCGGTGTCGCATGGCGCAGACGCGCGATCATTTCGGTGACCTTAAAGCCGGGCAATTGCCCGCCTTCACCGGGCTTTGCCCCTTGCGCGACTTTGATCTCAATCTCGCGGCATTGGTTCAGATATTCTGCGGTCACACCAAAGCGACCCGAAGCCACCTGCTTCACCGCGCTGTTGGGATTATCGCCATTGGGGAGCGGCTTATAGCGCTCACGGTCTTCACCGCCTTCGCCTGAAACAGACTTGGCACCAATGCGGTTCATCGCCACGTTCAAGGTGCCGTGAGCCTCCGGGCTCAAGGCCCCCAGCGACATGCCCGGCGTGTTAAAGCGCTTGCGGATTTCGTTCAGGCTCTCAACATCTTCCAAGGCAACTGGCTTACTGGTGGTTTGGAAGTCCAACAGGTCGCGCAATTGGATCGGGGCTCGCCCGCCGAGCAGGCCAACATATTTCTGATAAGCCGCGTACGAGCCCGTGTTACAGGCTGTCTGCAGCTGATGGATTTGAGCGGCTTCCAGCGCATGAGGCTCACCCGAGGCGCGCGCCTTATAAAGCCCGCCGATGGGCAGGCTGACAACGGCTTCTTCCCATGCCTTGGCATGGACCGCTTGGGCTTTAAGCGCAATCCCTTGCAAACCAATGCCGGAAATACGCGAACTCATGCCCGGGAAGAAGTCGGCGACCAAAGCGCGCGACAGGCCCAAGGCTTCGAAATTATAGCCACCGCGATAAGAGGAAATAACAGAAATCCCCATCTTGGACAGGATTTTCAGAAGGCCAGCTTCCACCGCCTTTTTGTAATTCACCACGGCTTGGTTCAAGGTCAAAGTACCCAACAAACCACGCGCATGGCGATCCGCAATCGCCTCTTGCGCCAGATAGGCGTTGACGCAGGTCGCACCGACACCAACCAAAACCGCGAAATAATGGGTGTCGACGCATTCGGCAGCACGCACGGTGATGGAGCAATAGGACCGCAAGCCGCGGGCAACCAAATGGGCGTGCACGCCGCCAGTGGCCAAGATCATCGGTGCCGCAATCCGACCGGGGCCCTGATGCTCGTCGGTTAACACCAATTGGCTTTGGCCTGCACGGACCGCATCCTCGGCCTGCGCCTTAATGCGGTCCAACGCTTCGCGAAGAGCAGCGCCTGCTAGGTCGGGGTCCTCTGGTGTTTCGTAGCTGCAGTCGATAAAGGCGACGCCCGCACCCAACATGGCGACCATTCGGTCGTACATGCCGGTGGTCAGAGCCGGGCTGTCCAGCACGAACACATCTTGCTGGGTCGCGTCTTGGGCGAGGATATTTCCCAAATTTTTGAAGCGGGTCTTGAGGCTCATCACGCGCTCTTCCCGCAACGGATCGATGGGCGGGTTCGTCACCTGGCTGAAGTTCTGCTTAAAGAAGTGCGACAATGGGCGATAGCGCGAGGAAAGCACGGCCAACGGGGAATCGTCACCCATCGAGCCCAAGGCCTCTTTGCCCTCTTCCGCCATGGGGGCGAGGACGACTTCCAATTCTTCCAAAGTAAGACCCGAAGCCACTTGTCGGCGCAGCAATTCTTGACGCGAATAGAGTTTAGGCTCTGGCCCCGGTCCGATGCGGGCCTCTAGGTCCACGACATTGGAGTTCCATTTTACATACGGATGCGCACTGGCCAATTTGTCGATGATGGCTTCATGAGTATAAAGCTTGCCCTTCTCCATATCGACCGCGAGCATCTCACCGCGTCCGACGCGGCCCTTTTTGGTGATGATGCGCCCATCGAGCGGGCACATGCCGGTTTCAGAGCCGACAGCCAGAATGCCGTCTTGCGTCACCGAATAGCGCATCGGGCGCAGGCCATTGCGGTCCATCCCGGCAACCGCCCAACGACCGTCATAAATCGCCAAGGCAGCTGGCCCGTCCCAAGGCTCCATCACCGCATTGCAATAAGCGTAAAGCGCCATATGGCTGGGCTTCATGATGTTTTCTTGCTTGGCCCAAGCCTCTGGCACCAAAAGCGCCTTTGCCATCGGGGCAGAACGTCCCGCACGGACCAACACTTCGCACACATTGTCCAAGGCGGCGGAGTCTGACCCGCCCGCTTGTACGATTGGCTTCACGTCTTCCTGATAATCACCAAAGGCTTCAGACGCCATCGGGATCTCGTGGCTCTTCATCCAATTGATATTGCCTTTAACGGTGTTGATTTCACCATTATGGGCCAACATGCGGAAGGGTTGGGCCAAGTGCCATTGGGGGAAGGTATTAGTCGAATAGCGTTGGTGATAGATCGCCACGGCCGACACAAACTTCTCATCCTGCAAGTCCGGGAAGAAGGTATCGATGCTCTCCGCCAAGAACATGCCTTTGTAGATCACGGACTTTGACGAGAAGGAACAGACGTAAAAGCCCGAAACACTCGATGCCAAAGCGCGTTTTTCAATACGGCGTCGGCAGATGAACAAGGTGCGCTCAAGCTCTTCAGCGCTGCGGCCGCGGGGGTCGTAGAACAGGATTTGCTCAATCTCGGGCCGGGTCGCATTGGCCTTTTCGCCGATGACCGAAACATCGACAGGTACTTGCCGCCAGCCATAGATGTAGAAACCGAAGTTCAGGATTTCGCGCTCAACAATTGTACGCGCGGTTTCTTGTGCGCCAAAATCGGTGCGTGGCAGGAAGATCATACCCACGCAGATGGGGTCGTCGGTGGGGCTGTGGCCGGTGCGCGCCACTTGCTCGCGGAAAAAGTCTTGCGGTACGTCTACCCGCACGCCCGCGCCATCGCCGGTCTTGCCGTCTGCGTCGACGGCCCCGCGATGCCAAACGTTCTTCAGGGCCTTCAATGCCATCGCCACAATGTCGCGTCGGGGCTTGCCATCCAGCGCACAAACAAGACCGACGCCACAGGAATCTTTCTCATCCTCAGGATTATAGGCATGGCCATCGGTCAGAATCTGCCGGTTCTTCAGATATAGGTCGATTGCGCTGGAGCCGCTGGGAGGGAAAGAAGAAGTCATGATCTGGTGCCTTTGGCGGGCCGAAGCCCTCTATTTATCTGCAAGGTGAAGCGCGGCTTATTGGGCCGCGAATTTGGCTGCGGTGGCGCGCATGCGGGCCTGTTTACGCATCGCCGTGTGCATGTGCTCTGCGGCCTCACGGCCATCCTTGATGGCCCAAACAACCAGTGAAGCCCCGCGAACAATATCGCCAGCAGCGAAGACGTTCGCGATGGAGGTTTCACCCGTAATCGCATCGGCGCGAATGGTGCCCCAGCGGCTCACTTTCAGGGCAGGCTCGTCAAACAGGGTCTGCACGTTTTCCGGGTCAAAGCCCAGGGCCTTGATGACCAGATCGGCAGGCACATCAAACTCTCCGCCTGCCACTTCTTCAGGGCTTTGGCGGCCTGAGGCGTCGGCCTCACCCAAGCGCATGCGGGCTGCCAAGACCGATGTGACACCCGCATCGTTGGAGTGCACGGCTTTAGGTGCCGCCAACCACTCAAACGTCACGCCTTCATCCTCGGCATTGCTGACTTCGCGCGCGCTCCCTGGCATGTTGGCGCGGTCACGACGATAGAGGCAGGTAACTTTGTTTGCACCTTGGCGGATGGCAGTGCGAACACAGTCCATCGCGGTATCGCCGCCGCCAATCACCACTACGCGCTTGCCAGCAGCATTGAGGGCACCGCTGTCAAAGTCGGCTACGCAATCGCCAAGACCTGTGCGATTAGAAGCGGTCAAATAATCGAGAGCTTCGACAACACCTTGGCCGTTAGAGCCGGGGCAGGGCAGAGCGCGCGCTTTATAGACGCCAATCGCGATCAAGATGCTGTCATGGGTGCCGCGCAAATCAGCCAGCGTGCCATCGCGACCCACTTCATAATTGAGTACGAACTTCACACCCGAAGCCTTCAAATGCTCCACACGGCGGTTCACCACATCTTTTTCCAACTTAAAGCCGGGGATGCCATACATGAGAAGGCCGCCTGCACGATCATAACGGTCATAAATGGTAACTTGATAGCCCTTATTGCGCAGGGCCTCGGCTGCTGCCATCCCGCCGGGGCCAGCACCAATGATGCCGACATGCTCTGCCAGTTCCTTCGGCGGCACGATCGGCTCAATCCAGCCATTCTCCCAAGCGGTCTCGGTGATATAGCGTTCCACCGCGCCAATGGTGACGGCACCATGGCCCGATTGCTCAATCACGCAAGCACCTTCGCACAAGCGGTCTTGCGGGCAGATGCGGCCGCAGATTTCAGGCATGGAATTGGTCGCCGAGGACAGCGCATAAGCTTCCTCAAGGCGACCTTCAGCCGTCATTTTCAGCCAGTCGGGGATGTTATTCTGCAGCGGGCAACCCGTTTGACAGAAAGGTACGCCACATTGCGAACAGCGCGAAGCCTGTTCATTGGCTTTTTGCGTAATGAACTCACCATAAATCTCATGAAAATCTGCCGTGCGAGCGGAAGCGGGCCGCTTCTCCGGCGTTTGTGGGTCAATGCTCACGAATTTGAGGAGCCGTTCGGCCATGATGTTCTCGCAATTCCAAAGATTCAGGGGCGCACATTCTGCGCCTTGTTCGGGTCCGTTACAGACAAACCCGTCCTTTGCCAAGCCAAAACTACATTATTAGGTCGTTTTGTATACCTATATTAGAAGAAGCCCTTGACCTGCCTCCGGCTTGGTCGCGCATTGGTGATATGATGCGCAAAGCTTTAGGTACGTTTAATTACCTATTGGCCAGATGCATCCTCGGCTGGTTTTGCGCGAGAAGCCATGCCATGAGGCGTTTAAGCGCGCTTAGAGTTGAATGGACGTTATGAGCGATTATTTCGTAGCTATCTTGCTGGGCATCATTGAAGGCCTGACGGAGTTTTTGCCGATTTCCTCGACCGGCCATTTGATCTTGGCTGAGCAATTTTTACCAGGTGCCGTGCCCGACACGTTTGAGACTATGATCCAGCTGGGTGCTGTCCTTGCGGTTGTCGTCCTCTATTTCGAAAAGCTGTGGGGTGTCTTTATCACCTTGCCGTCAAGCCCCGCGTCGCGCCAGTTCGCGGCGGCAGTCATTCTCGCTTTTTTCCCTTCGATGCTTTTGGGTGCGATGTTACACGACTTCATCAAAGGCGTTTTGTTTAGTCCGGTGGTGGTCTCGGTCACATTGGTTGTCGGCGGTATCCTTATCCTGCTGGCCGAGCGGTTCCGGCCCCAGCCCCGGATCCTAAACGTTGATGATATCTCGGTCGGCATGGGTCTTAAAATTGGCTTATGCCAATGTTTGGCGCTGATACCCGGTATGTCGCGATCGGGCGCTACCATTATTGGAGCCATGATGTTGGGCGTGGACCGAAAGCCTGCAGCTGAATTCAGTTTCTTTCTATCCATCCCCACTATGGTTGGGGTGTTTGCGTATGAAGGTTGGAGCAATCGCGAAGCCCTCCTCGCTCAAGGCGGGCAGGATTTGATCTTGGTCGCCATCGGCTTCCTTGTTTCCTTCATCACCGCAATTTTCGTGATCAAGCTGTTTATCGGCGTCGTGCAGCGCATGGGATTTGCGCCCTTTGCCTATTACCGCATCGTCGTCGGACTTTTGATGCTGGGCATCTTCTGGCCGTTCTAAGCTGTCGTGACGCCGAAATGGGTTGCGATAGCTGCGGCCAACCGCTCGGCTATCTGGGCCTTAGGGGCTTCTGGCCAGCTTTGATGACCGTCTGCGGTGACCAGCATGATCTGGTTACTTTCGCCGCCCATGACATCGCCAGAGACATCGTTAGCCACGAGCCAGTCGCAGCCCTTTTTCGCCCGTTTGGCGGTGGCATAGGCCAAGACGTCGTGGGTTTCTGCTGCGAAGCCGATGACCAAAGTGGGTCTGTTCTGCCCTGATTGAGCGATGGTGGCCAAAATATCGGGGTTTTCAACCAAGGTCATGGCAGGCGCTTTTGCATCAGCTTTTAGTTTAAGCTTCACCTCAGCCTTGGTCTCGGGTCGCCAATCAGCGACGGCGGCAACCGCGACAAAAATGTCGGCAGGCAAAGCGGCTTGGCAGGCAGCCAGCATGTCCCGCGCACTTTCAACCCGCGCCATCGTGGTGCCGGGCACGTCGTTCAAAGCCGTAGGCCCAGACACCAAAGTCACGTCGGCACCAGCTTCGGCGAGCGCTTGGGCGATGGCATAGCCTTGCTTGCCGGACGAACGATTGGATAGGAAACGAATGGGGTCGAGCGCTTCCAAGGTTGGCCCGGCTGTCACGATCGCGCGTTTGCCCTTCAAGGGTTTGTACGCCGATACCTTCTGCCAATAAGCTTCCACCGCAGCAGCAATCGCATCAGGCTCTGCCATCCGGCCTGGGCCATATTCGCCGCAGGCCATCGCCCCCTCATCGGGTCCAATGAAGTAAACGCCATCTCCGCGCAAGGTTGCCAGATTGCGCTGCACGGCGGGATGCTCCCACATGCGCACATTCATGGCGGGTGCCATCATGACGGGCTTATCGGTCGCTAAAAGAGCGGTTGAAGCCAAATCATTGGCCAGACCATTGGCCACTTTGCCAATCAGATCGGCTGTCGCCGGGGCCACCAGAACCAAGTCCGCACTGCGCGACAGTTCAATATGGCCCATCTTGGCTTCATGGGTCAGGTTGAACAGCTCTTGGTGGACATCGTCCTTGGTTAAACTGGCCAAAGCAAGCGGCGTCACAAACTGGCTGCCAGCTTGGGTCAGAATAACCCGGCAGCCGATGCCACGCTTCTCTAGCGCCCGCACCAGTTCCGGGGTCTTATAGGCAGAAATCCCTCCACCCACGATCAAGAGGACGCGCTTTAAGCTCATGCCTGCCATTTAGACCATAAAAACTTGTACCAAAAGCTAAATTCGCAAAGGCACAGCGGTAGTAAATTTGATCGTCTCCATCGCGAAGCTGGAACTGACGTCACTCAACTTCGCGCTGCGGATCAATTTCTTGTAGACGCGGTCATAATCGGCGATGGAGGCGACCAAAAGCTTGAGCAGATAATCGGTATCCCCACTCATGCGGTAAAACTCTACGACTTCTGGGATCGCCGAGACAGAGCGGGCGAAGTTTTCGAGCCATTCGTCGGAATGGTCTGACGTTTTAATGGCAACAAAGACCGTCATACCCAGACCGACCGTCTCTGGATCTATCAAAGCAACCCGCTTGGCGATGATGCCCGCCTCTTCCATCCGCTTGATACGCCGCCAAGCGGTGTTGGCAGACATGGCGGTGCGCGACGATAATTCCTCTAAAGATACAGAGGCATCGGTTTGAAGTATGGACAAAAGCTTAATGTCCGCTTCGTCAATTTTTTGACTATCGGGCTTCATCATCGAATAATTATACTAAAACTGTGCTGATACTCAATAAGAAAGTGAAAATTTACCATAGAATCTGTGACAACCTTTGTCTTCAACGGGGAGATTGCAGCCATGTTCAAGAAATTGTTTGTCGAGCATCCAGAGAGTGTCGGCGAAAGCTATTTTGAACATTTAGGCGTGGCTTTCAGTTTCGGCTTCCAAATGTTGGGTGCAGCCTGTGCCTGTATCATTCACGGCCTGATCCCTGGCTTGTTTAAGTCCACTGGTAGCCAAACTATTTGTTGCCTGCACGACCGAATGGTCCTGCACCGGAACACCAAGCATGGGGCCGCACCGGCCCCAATTGCACAGTCTGGTGAAACAGCCCTAAGCTGACCGTGTCGGCGCATTGGCTAGGCGCGCCTGATTGTGGGGCCTAATGTTTAAATCGCTTACAAAGTTCGGCCCCGGTGTCGGACTGGGCCTTTTTCTGGCCGCCATCGCCTATTTCCCAACCCAAGGCACACGCGTCCCCACTCTGTTGATCGCTTTGCTCTTGGGCATGTTGGCCGCGATTTTTCTAACCAAGCCCACGTTTAAGCCCGGCAATGATTTGTTGGCCAAGCCTCTGTTGCGGGTCGGTGTCGCCCTGATGGGCTTTCGCATCACGATTTCGGACTTGCAGGCTTTAGGTTGGCAGCCTGCCATCATCGCAGTTTCGGCGGCTTTTGGCACCCTATGCTTGGGCTATCTGGCAGGGCGGGCCTTGAAGCTCCCACGCGCCACCGCATTTTTGACCGCCACGTCTGTCGCTATTTGCGGGGCCTCGGCAGCTTTGGCAATTGCGACGGTTCTGGCACGGCGACCAAATTCTAATGTCGAGCGCGATGTGGTGGCGACTGTGGCCAGCATCACCATTATTGGCACCATCGCTGTGGTGGCCTATCCGGCGTTCTGCCATTTCTTCAACATCCCGATGATCCCGTCAGCGGTGTTTTTGGGCGCGTCTATCCACGAAGTCGCCCAAGTGGTTGCGGCCTCGGATGTCTATGGGGAAGCGGCCACTCCGGCTGCGACCACCGTCAAAATGATCCGCGTCGCCATGATGCCAGTTGTGATCTTTGGCCTCTTGATGATCTTATCTTGGCGTGACCGCAAAGAAGGCGATCAGGAAGAGAGTGAAGCCACTGTTCCAGTATTCCTATTGGGCTTTGTGGCGGCAATCGTCGTGGCCAACACTGGTTGGCTAACGCCCACGGGCATTGCCGCACTCACCAAATTGTCCAGCATCTGCCTGATTGTCTCCATGGTCGCATTGGGAGCTAACACGTCGATCAAAGGGGTTATGCTATTGGGTCCCCGCGCCGTGGGCGCACTTTTGATCCAGACCGCCATTATTGCTGCCATCTCCGCAACCGGGGTCGGCCTGATGATGATGATGCCAGCCTAGCGGCTAACCGACATCGAATAGGTGAAATGCTCGCCCGGATGGATGCTGATGCTGGCCTGATACGCCTGACCCGAGGTATCGAGATAGCGCCGCCGTGTCCGCAAAGCGGGATCGCCCACATGCTCGTGCAAGGCCTTGGCCAACTCGCGACTCAATTTGATTGCGGAGATATCTTGCTCAATCGTCGCAGCCAGAACTCCAGCATGGCGGGCAATATATTCTGCGATAGCATGTGGCCAGTCATTCAAGGCCTCGCGCGGTGGTGCAAGGTCAGTTCGCACGCAGATGCGGGTATGGGCTAGGGGTCGGCCACCGGTAGTGCGCACGCGCAGGCCATCGATACCAATCCAGGGGAGGCCCGCGTCCAGCCCCATCGCTACAACGTCGGCCACATCGGCGCGGCCATAGCTTAAGATGACAAGCCGGGTATCGCGGGCATATTGCAAGATATCACCAATCTCGCCCCAGCCTTGCGAGAAAGGGCCAATCGGCCTGGCGGCAATCACGACCGAGCCTGCGCCCCGGCGGCGCTCAATCAGGCCTTCGTCTGTCAAGATGCGCAGCGCGTCGCGGGCAGTGTGGCGCGAGACTTGATGGGTGGCGCATAGGTCTGACTCAGTGGGTAGAAGGCTGCCAGTCGGATACTGGCCTGACGCAATGGCCTTGCGCAGATCGTCTGCCAAGCGGCGGTAGAGTGGGTTTGGCGCACTCATCTTCTAGCTCCGCTGTGCTGCGACCAAGCCGATATCAAATCCGCCCGATGCTGTGGTGCGGCCAGCGAGATAATTGCCTGCGCACGGGCGTCTTGGTCTAAGGGCTCCAGGTCAATGGCCCCCTGCTCAGTCACCAAGATCGGCGCATCAGAGCGGGCAATAGAGACGCTCGGCGTGGTGAGTCGGGGCACAATCCTAGCCTCGCCTTGCTTGCCGACGCTTTGCACCATCACAATCGGCTTGCCTCCCGGACTGAGGCGAGCGCCGCGCAAAAAGTCGACGGCCCCGCCCACGCCTGCCAGCGTGCGTGAGCCCGCAAACTCACAATTAATCTGGCC
>JBEAVQ010000169.1:0-3392 GCA_041160865.1 Pseudomonadota bacterium
AAAGCCTTGATTACAGGAATGCCAGCCTGTGCCGCGACAACTTGAGCGCTGGCCTTTGTAAGTGCGAGATCAGTCATGTGAGTCTCCTTCAATATCTTATTTACATAAATCATGTAACTGATATAATAAATTGCGTCAAGGGGCTTTGTCGGCCACTATTTAGACCGGAAAGTGGGAAACATGATTGCTGTAGATCAAATGAATTTGGCCCGAGCCGTGCGGATAGGCGACCTTGCCCCCGACTTTGTCGCGCGCTCGACGAAAGGTGAACTAACGCTGTCTTCTTATCGCGGGCGCTGGCTTATTTTCTTCTCACATCCCGCCGACTTTACGCCGGTGTGCACCACAGAATTTGTCGGGCTCGCAAAACGACAATTGGAGTTTGATGGGTTGGATTGCGCACTGGTCGGTTTGTCGGTTGATAGCCTCTATTCCCATTTAGCTTGGGTTCGCGCCATCGAGGCGAACTTCGCGGTCAAAGTTGAGTTTCCGGTCATCGAAGACCCCAGCATGGTGATTGGTCACGCCTATGGTATGCTGGATCCAGCAAGCAAGGATGCAATGGCGATGCGCAACGCCTATTTTATTGACCCCAAAGGGATCGTTCGGGCGATCATCAGTTATCCTCACAATGTGGGGCGATCCGCCGATGAAATGCTGCGACTGGTGCGCGCCTTAAAAACTGTGGAGGATGGCGAGGGGTTTGCGCCTGAGGGTTGGCAACCTGGCATGCCCCTTTTAGCACCCCCTGCTAACGGTAGTATCACCCCTGACGAAGGCTCAGACTGGTTCTGCAGAACACTGCCATGACCGCCTTTTTTCAAGACCGCGAGCTTGCGGCCAGTGTGTCCGAGAAGCTTAAGATTTATGCCCAGCCCCAGCGTCTCATGGTCCTGAGTTGCCTTCTTAACTGCGAGCGCAATGTGAGCGAAATCGGTGACGCAACAGGCATAACCCAACCCGCACTTAGCCAGCAACTCGCCGAGTTGCGCCGTGCCGACCTTGTCAGCACCCGCAAGGAGGCCAAACAAGTCTGGTATATGCTGGCCGACGAGTCCGTGAAAATCTGTGTGCAAACGATGGAAGCCGTATTCGGGAATGGGTCCGATGTGGAAATCACGCAAGTGAAAGAAGTTGCAACGACTCCGCCTACATCCTTGCTGCCGGCCGCAGAAGGTGCCGCAAGTTTCGCTCGGATTCTCTGAAGTTTTCTATTTCGTCGCCTTAAGAGTTGGAGCCCCCCCTAAGGGGTTACGATCGGGAAGGGAGGCTTTGCGTCCGCGGTGTCAAGGGTCGACATAAAGGCGCGCAAAGAATCTGTTTTGCCATCGATCTTCATTACCCCGCGCAGCACAAGGCTCGCTGGGCTGGTGCCCGAGAATAGCATGCCGAGGAAGGCCGGTCTTGGCATGGTCACGGTGGTATCGACGGGTTCGGTGCTTGGCCCTTCATTGACCATCACCGAATTACGCAGCACCAAGCGATAGCGCTCATTGCGGTCTGGGAAGACAAAGGCAACAGCGATATTTTTACCTTTGGCCTTTTCTGGATCGACCCGAACGGCCAATAGGTCAAACAATTGCGGTGAGGAAATCGCGCTGATCATATCGGGCGCAACCGTTCCGGCATTTGGTATGCTGGGCGTCTTGCGGGCTTCTTGAGCGCCGTTGAGATACATGTTACGCCACAACATGCTTTCGGCCTGATAGCCCATTTGCTCAAACGACTGGGCCAAAACTTCCCGCGCGGGTTTATTCGTGCTGTCAGCGAACACAATGCGGCTCGCAAGCTCAGCCGACCAGCGATAATCTCCTGCGTCATAAGCGGTCTTGGCAATACCTAGCGCCTTATCTGCCCCGCCCATGGCGTCCACATAACGCTTGGCCACGGCCTCTGGTGGTAGCGGGTTTAGATTGGCTGGGTTGGCATCATACCAGCCCAAATAGCGCTGATAGACTGCCTTCGAATTATGGCTCATCGTGCCGTAATAGCCATGATTATACCATTGCTTGGTGAGGAGCTCGGGAAGCGCAATGGTTTCGGCGATCTCGGTCGCCGTCATGCCTTGGTTCATTAGCCGCACGGATTGGTCGTGCAAATACTTATAGGCGTCACGATGATTGGCGACATAGGTCGCGACCTCTTGCCGCCCCCAACGCGGCCAACCGTGCGAGACAAACATCACATCGGTGCGCGCGCCAAACAAGATCATGCTTTCGGTCAGATAATCTGCCCAAGCTTTTGAATCGCGCACCAAGGCTCCACGAGGGGGGAGGATGTTGTGCATCGTCACATTGGCATTTTCTGCCAAGCATAACGCACCAAGGTCTGGGAAGAAGAAGTTCATTTCAGCTGGCGCTTCTGTGCCCGGTGTTACTTGGAACTCAATCTTCATTCCGTCGACTGTCATTGTCTGACCAGTTCGTTCAATCGTATCGGTCGGCGCGATGAGGCCGAGCGACCCCCCAACGGGAACCTCCATCCCGATCCCGGCCCCAACTTGTCCTGCGGGGCCGCGCTCTAGCGTCGTGCCAAATTGGTAGACGGCGCGGCGGCTCATCGCAGGACCGGCAATCAGGTTTTCACTGACGGCATGTTCCATAAAGCCAGAAGGTGCGATGATTTTCACTTTGCCGGATTGGACTTCGGCTTCACTCACAATCCCTTTAACGCCGCCAAAATGGTCAGCATGGCTATGGGTGTAGATCACCGCATGGATTGGTTTGTCGCCAACATGTTTTTTGATGAGACCCATAGCGGCCTTAGCGGTCTCTGCCACCGTTAGTGGGTCGATGATGATATAGCCTGTGTCGGTTTCGATGATCGACATGACGGAGATATCAAACCCGCGCACTTGCCAGATTTTGGGTGCAACCTTGAACAGACCGTGCATGCGCAACAAAGCCGCATGTCGCCACAGGCTGGGGTTGGCGGTCTCAGGGGCGGCACCTTGCGCGAAATCATAGGCAGAAAGATCCAAAACGACTTTGCCAGCGGCATTGCGGATCAATGGGTCTTCTAAGGTGGCTACAAAGCCACGCTTGGCCAGTTCATCCTCGCTCGTATTGTCCCAAGGCAAGGTGGCCGAAAAAGCCCGATTGGCGGCAATGGTTTGGGGGGTGGCAGCACCTGTGACTTGGGCTTGGGCCACAGGCGCCCAAGTAAGCAGGCCAACGCTGAAGAGCGCACTTGCCTTAAGCCAAAGCTGCCGGGACTTGCGGTTTGATGCCAACATGATGAGCCTCCCAAATTGTTGTTGCCTTGTTGGCACGCTTTTAGAGCGCTCAACTTGCCTTTGCTCGGGCAGCAACGTCAATCCGGAAACTCGGTCCGGACTGAATTCATAAGAGGCGGGCTAAGGCCTCGCAATGGCTCCGGCTAGTTCGCGCTTG
>JBEAVQ010000170.1:0-3567 GCA_041160865.1 Pseudomonadota bacterium
AAAGAGCTTTGCATGAACAAGCTTGCGGGCAAGGGAGGCTCGTACGGAGCCGCCATCACCTTTGAGACGGGGGTTGGTAAGCGAGCCTGCGCCTCGGCCCCATGGCTTGCGAGGCGCAGGCTCAAGCGTTCTTGAAGCGAGAAAGCCGGCTCCGATCTGCTACCGCGATCACCCTGATCCTGATTGCCATATGCTATGGTCGGAACTTCCAGATCGCGGCCCGGATTGCCTCATAAACCAGCTATAGGCGCAGTAATTCATGGCAATTCATGAGGCGCAACAGAATTCACCTATTTTACGAATGATATCAGTTGTTGCCTCTCCCTCTCTCATATCTCCTCTGTTCCCCTTATGACCCCACTTAGAAACAGATCTCCACAGAAGGAAACACATTGGGGGACTGACGGCCTCACAAAAGCAAGTCATCGTTCCAAGCTGATCAATGGAAACCATCTGACGATCCAAAGGTGAATAATTCGGATTCCGAGGAACCAAGTTAAAAGGAATGAGTTGAGGTAACTTTTCTGTCACCCGTCAGCACCTAAGGCACAGAAATGGGGTTCTAGATTAAAGAGTGATTTGGTCTCATCGTAGTGAGGAACGAACGAAGATGAGAGTAAATCACACTGGCCAGCCAAAGGCCTCTGCCGAACGTGTTGTGAAGGATATCCGGCTCACGACCTTTACGCTGGCTGCACTGCTACCCATCGTTGGGCCGTTTTGGCTCCTATTTCCCACCAGAAACTTCAAGGAACAAGCGCACTAGCTCAGCATTCACGTAATAATTGCTGCGTCCGGCCCGATGCTTGTTCACAAATCCAGCATAGGCCAACTGATCGAGGTATTTTGCTGCCGTTTGGCGGGAGACTTTGATGTCGTTGATGACAAATTCAATGCGGGTGTATGGGTGGCGGAATAGGTTATTCAGCAAGTCTTGCGAATAGAGGTGGGGCAGTTCGGTTCGCATGCGGCTTTTAACGCTCGCCATCTGGGTCCGTATGCCCTCTAAAAGCTCAAGCGTCGTGGTTGCTGTCTCTGCCACGGCATCCAGCATATAGAGGATCCAGTCTTCCCAAGCACCATTGGTGCGAACGGCTTGTAGTAGGCGATAATAGTCAGCCTTTGTCCGGGTGATATGCCGTGACAAATAGAGGATGGGGATATCAAGTAGGCCGGATCGAGTGAGGTAAAGGACATTCAAGATACGGCCAATGCGCCCATTTCCATCTGGAAACGGGTGGATGCTCTCAAACTCATGATGAATGAGTGCCATCTTGATCAGGGGATCGATCTCGGGGTCTTGGTCGAGATTGATAAAGCTTTCGAGGCTTGCCATGTGCGCGGCAAGGTCACGCGCGTCTTGGGGCGGAACGTATACAACTTCGCCGGTCGCATCGCTTCTCAAAGCGGTTCCCGGTGTGTCTCTAAACCCACCGGCAGGGCCTTTTAGAAGTTGAAACATCGCAATCAGTATTCGGTTGGTGATTAATCCATCTGTCTGACGAAGGTGATCAAAGCCAAGCTTTAAAGCATCGCGGTAAAGTGCGACCTCTTTGGCCGCTGGCGAGTTGGGACCATCGAGTTCGAGATCGGCTTGAAAAAGTTCATCCTGTGTCGTGACGATGTTTTCGATTTCTGAACTCGCTTTGGCTTCTTGCAAAGCGAGCGTATCGATCAAGATCCCTTGGTTTGGGAGCGTTGCAGCGCGGCCTTTGAGCTCCGCCAAAGCGCGGTTTGCTTTGGCTAGCGCTTTAAGCACAGGCTTTGTTTCGAGCTCGATTGCTGGCGGTAGCTCTGGGATCAAGCATATAGGCTTTAACATGTCACTCCCAATATGTTAAAAATTTTTGGAAAACTTAACACGTTTTCTGGATATGTCTAATAAACGGCTTTGGCTTAACATATGCTGGCGAGGGGCGTTGCTCATAAAATGGTGCCCTTCATCCGGTTCAAGCCGTTGACTTACACCCAAACAACAAGTTCGTGTGGGCAAAAATACTGAGTGTTGGTCAACACATCACCTGGTTAGGTATGGGTGCGCTCTAGCCATCAAAACTAGCTTGAAACAAACTTCCTTGAACCCAAGGCCGATCATCATTGGCAGGCTCGTAGCGTGATCCACCATCTGGGCGCACCATCTCTAGGGGGCTAACGATTGACACCAACGAGCCAAGTGATCCGGCGTCGGGAGTCGGACAATAATTATAGCCAAGATGATCCCAGCGCCATGTGGTACCGCTTTGCTGGTCGCCAGATGGGCTTGATTACGGATAATGGCGGGTGGGAAGTTTCTTACGCCGCCTCGGTCGCGCAACGCCAAGCTGCCCCTGCAACAACCGCGCCCGGCGCTTTTGCCAATGGCGCGCTCGTTGGCAAGCAGGAAGAGCAATTCTCGTCCAATCTGGAAGTGATCAACAGCAAAGTGCGCGCCACGCTTGAAGCGCTCGGATAAAAGCGGACAGCTTACTTGTCGCGGACCGAAGTCTAAGCCCATTTTGAATGGGGCCGCCTACAAAACGGGCTATATCTTCACACAGGCTTTCAACACAGATTGTTGGCAACTGGCTGGGGCGTCTAGGCGTCTGGGAATAGGCCCGGCATCCAGCGGCCAGCAAGGCTGGCGGGGAAGGCCAGTTTCAGCGGAGCGCGGGAGGTTTCCGACGTGACTGCACCGCTGGCTATCAGAGCATTTGTGACGCGGCCTGATTGGCGATCTCCGACGCCCAAGATGGCAGGAAGTTCGCTTCGAGGGAGCTCGCCGCGATAGAGCAGGGCATCGAGGATTGCGACGCTGCCTGTGGGCAGTCGACGCAGCCGTGTTTCTTCCTCCGCCCAAACCCGTACTCGGGTTTGCAATTCTTGCGGCTTCATCAAACTTTCCATGAATTGGACTTGATCGAGGCAGACTTGCAGGAAAAAGCGCGTAAATTCGACCAGCGCTTCTTCACTTAGGGTACCACGGCCATCAAGATCGTTGCGGCGCGGCATGTCGCAGGCGGCCAAGAGGGCCTTATAACGCGCGCTATTGCGAGCGAGACCTCGCGCGACCGACCATAGGCCGCCTGAGCCAACCGCATCCAACAGCACGGCATGCGACATGAGGCGCATCACGCGGCCATTGCCGTCTAAGAACGGATGTATCCATGCAAGTCGATGGTGAGCCGCTGCTGCGGAGATAACGGTTTCGAGCTTGCCTTGCTTGGCATAATGGGCCTCGAACCGATCTATGAAGCGTGGGATCGCGCCTGGGCTAATGGCAATCAATTGGCCGACTTGAACGTCTTGATCTCGCCACTCGCCACCTCTGACGCGCACACGTTTGCCAGTTTGTGGATTTTCGACCCAAGCTAAGTCAGCTGGTATTTCCGCGTAAAATCGGTGATGAATTTCCGCGATACCTGTTGCCGTCATCGCGCGACCACCACTAAGGCCGCCTTCATCCAGCCAGCGTTGGACATGGATATGGGCGCGGGCTTCAAGTTGGAGGTTGCGCTTTTCAGGGCTGGCGCTGAAGTCTTCGGCTAAAGCGCGCTCAATATCGATGGGGTGTGTATCATGGCCTTCGAT
>JBEAVQ010000171.1:0-3378 GCA_041160865.1 Pseudomonadota bacterium
GCCGCCTCACAGATCGCTTCAGCATCCGCCACATCATTCTTCCCACGCTTCACATAGGGCTTCACATAATGGGCCGGGATCAATCGTACTTCATGACCCAATGCAGCTATCTCACGACCCCAATAATGCGCCAACGAACACGCCTCCATCGCAACAATGCAAGGCTTCTGGCTCTTGAAGAAACCCAAAAGCTGAGCACGCGACAGCTTCCTTGAGAATAAACACTTGCCAGACTTATCCCCACCATGCGCCTGAAAAATACGCTTGGCCAAATCTAACCCAATTATGCTAACCTCTTACACGGACGCCTCCTTCGTATGTGACTCCAACATTCCACATACTGGCACATAGATGCCGTCAGGGGGCGTCCACCCCATCAGTCTATAGAAGAAGCTAAATCCAAGACCAACCTAAAGAGGTGGTGCAGTCCTGCAGGACTGCATCCTACCGCAGCGCCAAAATGCGCCCCTAATACCGCCGATAAAGCCCCGCCAGCACGCCTTGCACCTTTACTCGATCTGGCCCGAAAATGCGGGTTTCGTAGCGGGGGTTGGCGGCTTCCAAAGCAATGGATTGGCCGCGACGGCGCAGGCGCTTTAGCGTGGCTTCTTCATCATCGACCAATGCAACCACAATATCGCCAGATTGGGCGTCATCGGTGCGGCGGATGATGACAAAGTCACCCTCCAAAATGCCCGCATCAATCATGGAATCGCCTTTGACTTCCAAGGCAAAGTGCAGGGCAGGGTCCAATTGGTCGGGCGCGGCAATCCGATCAATTTCATGCTGAATTGCCGCAATGGGGACACCCGCCGCGATGCGACCCAAGACTGCGATATCATTGGCTGCTGAAGGCGGGGTGACCGGGATCGAGGGGGCAGGTTTTGAGCCCACAACCAGTGGCGTAAAGGGTTGGCGACCTTTGGGTGGGGCGGCTGTGGTTGCACTATCAGGCAGTTTCAAGACTTCCAGTGCGCGGGCACGATGAGCGAGGCGGCGCAGAAACCCGCGTTCTTCAAGAGCCGTAATCAGGCGGTGAATGCCCGACTTTGATGCCAAGTCCAACGCATCCTTCATCTCGTCAAAGGAAGGCGAGACGCCGGTTTCCTTGAGACGCTCGTGAATGAATAGCAAAAGCTCTCGTTGTTTGGACGTCAGCATCAACTTCCCCTATCCTACGGGGCGTGCGCACACGCTTGGCCCCTGTCAAATTCGATGGCACCGTGAACGATGCACGAACAAAGTAGCGATGTTCTAACTCTGTTCCGTTTTTTCGTCTATAGGCTACTGAGAATTTTTCCGCAGCCCCAAGATGGCTTACCTACACATGCCCCTCTCGCCTGTCGGCGGCATGACTGCTAAATCAGGCGTGATAGGAAAGAAACATGAAAGTCAGATTTGCCCCTTCGCCCACCGGCAAGCTTCACGTCGGCAATGTCATCACGGCATTGCGCAATTGGTTGTTTGTGCGCCAAAACAACGGCACCTTCCTGTTGCGTATTGATGACACCGATACGGCGCGGTCAACCCAAGCTTATGAAGACGGTATCCGCACAGATCTCAGATGGCTGGGCCTGACCTGGGATGAAGAAGCGCGGCAATCGGCTCGCTTTGATATTTATGACAAGGCGCGGGATCGGCTGATTGCGGCAGGCCTACTTTATCCCTGCTACGAGACGTCGGAAGAATTGGACCGTAAGCGCAAGATCGCTTTGTCGCGCAAGCTACCCCCAGTCTATGATCGCGCGGCTCTTGCCCTCACAGATGCAGATAAGGCCGCCTTTGAAGCCGAAGGGCGCAAGCCCCACTGGCGCTTTAAGCTCTCGGGCAAGCGGGTTGCTTGGCAAGATTTGATAAGGGGTGAGCAGACGGTTGATACGGCTTCCATGTCCGACCCCGTGCTGATCCGCGAAGATGGGGCCTATCTCTATACTTTGCCGTCGGTCGTGGACGATGTGGACTTAGGTGTCACCCATGTGATCCGCGGCGAAGACCACGTGACCAATACGGGCGCGCAGGCTGAGATTTTTGAAGCGCTGACGGGCGGCAAGCGCCCTGAATTTGGCCACTTCCCACTCTTGGTCGGTGCCGATGGTGAGACCTTGTCCAAGCGCATTGGCTCCTTATCCGTTGAGAGCCTGCGCGAGCAGGGGGTTGCACCCTTGGCGGTCTTGTCTCTGATGGCACGGATCGGCACGTCGGACCCGGTTGAAGCTGTCGACAATTTGGACGAGCTAATCGCTGGCTTTGACTTTGGTAAGATTGGCCGCGCACCAGCCCGGTTTGACCCCGAAGACGTCCGCCGTTTGGATGCACAATTGCTGCAGCATGCTGACTATACGGCTATCCAACCGCGCTTAGCCGCCATGGACTGTGACCTAGGCGAAGCCTTCTGGTTGGCCGTTCGCGGCAATCTCGCAAAGTTTGACGATGTGGCGCTTTGGGCAAAAGTTGTCCAAGGCCCGATTGAGCCTCAAATTGACGAGCCGGACTTCATCGCCACGGCGCTGAGTCTACTGCCAGCTGGTCCTTATGATGAAACATCTTGGTCAGGCTTTACCGAGGCGGTGAAGGCAGCGACTGGTGCAAAAGGCAAAGGCCTCTTTATGCCCTTGCGCAAGGCACTCACAGGCCAAGAACATGGGCCAGAAATGAAGTCGATCTTCATGCTGATCGGCCCAGAGCGCGCGGCAAGCCGTTTGGCGGGCAAAGTGTCTTAGGTAATCTTGGCGCGATGGGCTTCTAAGTCTGCGTCCCAATTCATTTTCTTGCGCATCGCATGGAAATGGGGCGTGCCGTAGATTTGGAAAAATTCATCTGTCATGCGCCAGGATTTTTCAAACTAAGAGCTTTTGGGCAGGGCTGCCGGGCCGTCGCACATAAACTGTCCAATGATGATTGCGGTTGGTCCTTGGAAGGTGTGGATCATGTCCCAGCTTGGCGGTTCCTTGATGTAACCTTCTGCGTAAAGCTTGGAAAAGCGCTTCTGCCAGATCAAATTTTCAAATTGGACTTTAATCTCGCTACAGCGCTGCATTTGCTCAGTTTCCGATGGCTCTCCACGTAACTGGTCCAAGGACCAGGCATTTTTGGATTGAACATCAAAAAACACTTCAAAAAAGACGGCAGCATAGTGGGTAAATTCAACCAAGTGGTTGGCAGCTCGTCGCATGTGAACAATCCGATTTCGGCGGACTTGGGATAATCTGCCTTTGAGAGGCAGCTTTTTGGCTGGATGCTGGTTTTTTGGTGTCTATGTGGCATTGAGAGGGATGCGTGGGATCATGGCGCGCAAAGGTGTTTTGAGCCATGCCAGCAGCAGGCGCAGGTTGTGGCCGATGGCGGCCATCATGATGGCATAGGTATCGCCATGGGTGC
>JBEAVQ010000081.1:0-11255 GCA_041160865.1 Pseudomonadota bacterium
GAGCAGCCACGTCCACCTCGATTAACCCCGCTTACCCATCCCCAACCAGTGTCGCCGCTGCACCAACAACGCCCTCTCGTCAGAGATGGGCTTAGGTTACGGGGATGGCTGATGGGGTGGTTCACTCAAAGTGCAGGCTCACCGCACCGGGCGAGCCCTGGCCGCACTAAAATAGATCGCGTTCATCACCAGTGAATCGAGGCCATCGGCCATGCCGCGATAGGTCGGGTCGATCGTGAAGGCGACGACATAGCCGCGCCCCCGTGACTGCACCGCCAACGCCGGCTTAAAGGCCAATTGCTTGCGAATATCATCCCATACAATCCCGCTGGCTTTGACTTGATCTGGTCCAGCAAAGCGTACGACGTTGTCGCCGACATCTGCGGTCAGCGGGCGATAGATGTCAGAGCCAGCGACCATCATGTGCAGGGTTGGCGCGATGCCCGCCGTCAGCCAATGATCTTTTGCGGTCTCGCCGCGCAGAATAGCCCCATCCAGTTCGGTGGGGTCGCGGCTGGTCTCAGCAATGGCCTGCTTGTACGTGGTCTCATCGGGGAAATTGACCCCGTCAACGCCAGACGCCCCGACTTTGGCTTTGGGTTCAGGCAGGCGACCCTTAGCTTCAGCTTCCGATAGCGTGGCTTGCTCGCGGCGTAGGCCAATCAGATCAATATCTGGGTCTGCCAACCAGCCAGTTGCGGTGCCAAGCGAGATCAGGACCCCGCCATTTTGCACAAAGCTGCGCAGGTTACGTGCGCCCGCTTCGCCCATAGCTGCATTATAGCTGCCCTCGCCGTCCGGCAGGATCACAACGTCATAGCCACTCAAGGGTAGGCTGGCCAAACGCCGCATCCGAACCGGGGTGACGGCTACACCAAACTTCCGCTCTAGCACATAGCGTGTCGCCCCTGCAGAATTGCGGTCTGTTGGGCTGTCCCACGCCAAAAGAATGCGTGGATTACGCAGTTTGATCGCCTTGTCAGAGCCCAAGCTTGGGCCATTGGTGACCCAGGAGGAGTCAAAGCCGGTCAGGATCGCCCCGGTCTCGGTCACGAGGCTCGCCAGCTTCTTTGTGAGGTCTGCGCCATTCTCGCCGCGCGCCACGACTAAGCTGCCCGCTGGATAAGTCTTGCCTTCCAGCGTGAAGGCTTCCTCCATCGTGCGCAGGACAAGGCCCTGTTGCAAGGCCTTCGCCATAAAGCGCGAGGTGGCAGTTGAGCCAGAGGCCGCCACGAAGGCGACCTTTGCATCTGGATTGATCACTTGTCCGGCCTGAATCATTGCTGTGCTGGCCTTCTGGCTCGTCACAGCAGGGTCCGTCGCGCAGGGAACAACCTCGACATTGTAGAGAAGAGGTAGCGACCAACCCGTCACATCATAGATCTGATCGCTAAGACCCGCACGACGGCGGCGCTGTTGCTCGGCCACGAAACTGGCCTCCATCGCTGTGTCTTGTTCCAGCAAGTTGCGGATCAGCCGCTTTGTGGGTTGAGCGGCTGAAACCACATATGAACCCGCCGCATAGGTGCGGCCACAGGCGGTGAAATTGCTCGTCGTGCGGCTGACCTCAATACCCTGCCGGCTGAGCAAAGCGGCTAATTTGTCGGTGTTGGACTGATCGGTCTGGGTTGGCAGAATATAGGACTTCACTGTCTCAGCCTTGCCTTCGGCAATGGCGGTGCGTCGGAAATCATAGAAGGAGCGGACAAACCGACCACGTTCACGGGCGGCTACTTCCAAGGTCGACAAAACGGCAACGAACTGGCTTTTGACGGTGTCGCGGAAGGCAAACTTTGACCCATCACTGCGTTGGGCGACCATGCCGCGAGACGAGCCCTGCTCAAAGGTCATGGCAATGCTGCCATGTGCCGTCGGCCAGCCGTCGCCATAGCCCGGATAAAACAGGTCGTAGCTCTCTCGCGTGAAATAGGGCAGGCCAAACTGATCAAACCAGCGACCATTGTTTTGGCCCAAGAGGTTTTTGAGCGCGAGCTGTTCGCCGGTCACATTGGGATTGATGGGCTGGGCTTCTGGCGGGAAGAAGAAGCTGCGGTCGCTGCCCATTTCATGACTGTCGACCAAGACGACAGGAAAATACTTCAACACAGCTGCCGTGTGGCCACGTGTTTCTGGCTGGGTGAGTGCAAACCAGTCGCGGTTTAAATCAAACTGCATGTGATTGACGCGCCCGCCTGGCCAAGGTTGGTCGCGCTCTGCCGACATCGGGTCGCCGTCGGGTGTTATGCCAGTGCTATTTAAATTGGTGCCGATAAAGCGATCGCGGCCATCAGGATTTTGGATGGGAACAATGATCACCAGTGTATTGCGCTTGATCTCTGCCAGACGCGGATCTCCGCGTGCTGCTAACAAGTGATAGGCAAGCTGAAGCGAAGAATCCGCAGGTCCAATCTCGTCACCATGGACAGAATAGGCCAACCAGACGACGGCGGGATGACGGGCCATGATGGCTTCTGCCTCACCTGCACCCAGTTTGCGTGGATCCGCCAGTTTCTGTGCATCGACTTGAATGGCGTCGAGGTTGGCGATCTTTTCCGGGCTACCAATGGCGGCATAGATCAACCGCTTGCCTTGCCACGACCGACCATAGTCGAAAATCTTCATTTGATCTGGGGCATAGGCCGCCAAAGTTTCAAAATAGCGAATGATTTGGGCGTGCGGCGTGATGACTTCGCCAATTTGATAGCCCAAAATGTTCTCTGGTGACGGGACTGCTGGATCGTAATTGGCACCGGGCCAATAAAATTCGGGCTCTACTGGTGGGACATTCCCTACCGCACCTAGCTCTTCATGTGGGACGCTAGGGTTTTGCGCAATGCCAGCGGCTGGAATCAGGGCCGTTGTGGCAATTAAAGCCATCACCAAGCGAGATTTGAACATGTGGCGCTCCCAATTCCTAAAACCCGTTTTGCCAGAATAGGTGTAAAGCGCCCTGAACTGGCGTTCAAGTTGTTGGGCTGGGTTTAGGCCACGTCAGACTGGTCGGTGTCTTCAGACACTTCGTTCATTTGTGTTGCCCGCATGAGAGCGTTGGCGAGGGCCTCAGCACTGATCGGCTTGGCGACAAAGTCTGTCATGCCCGACGCCATGCACATGGCGCGATCTTCTTTTCGAGCATTGGCGGTCAACGCGACGATGGGTGTGTGACGATTAATACCGTGGCCCTCCCGCACGCGACGGGTGGCGGTCATGCCATCCATGATGGGCATTTGCACGTCCATCAGGACGACATCAAAGGCTTGCAGCTCCATCGCCTCTAACGCTTCAACGCCATTGGTCGCCCAAACTGTGTCGACGGGCCAAAGGTCTAGCATAGCGGCAAGGATCTGCCGATTGAGCGCATTATCATCGACCGCCAAGACTTGTAGGGGCCGACAAATCTCCGTCTCTGGGGCCGCCTCATGCTCCGCGGATTCCTGCTCAAGCGTGGCTTCGAACCGCCCCTCGAACAAAAAGGTCGAGCCCTTGCCGGGAGCAGACGTTAGGGTCAGATCGCCTTGCATCTGCTGCGCCAAGGACTTCGCAATCGCAAGGCCTAGGCCTGTACCGCCAAACCGGCGCGTGATGGTACTATCGGCCTGTATAAAGGCCCCGAAAACTGAATCTTGGCGATCAAGTGGAATGCCAACGCCAGTATCACCAACTTCAATGTTTACCCGGCAGTCTCGCCCAGTGGTCACACTTTTGAGTCGTATGTTCACGCCGCCGGAGACGGTAAATTTCACCGCATTTGACACCAGATTAAACACAATCTGACGCAAACGCGTTGGGTCGCCAATCACCATGTCCCAATCAAGATCTACCGTGTCAATCTTTAAATAAAGGCCTTTAGATGCCGCATGTGGCCCCCAAAGCGTCTCTAGCTCAAGCGCTAATTGCTTCAGACTGGTCGGGTGCTTTTCTATTTCCAACTGGCCCGCTTCAATCTTGGCATAGTCCAATACGTCATTGACCATCGCCATCATCAAACGACCGGCCTCATTAAACATACGCACGTAATTGGCTTGGTTATTGTCCAGACTCGTCCGCGCCATGAGTTCGGCAGAACCCAGCAAAGCATTGAGCGGCGTGCGTAATTCATGGCTCATCATCGCCAAGAAGCTCGATTTGGCTTCATTCGCATGCTCTGCCGTTTGCTTGGCAATCTCAAGGGCTTCTTCGCGGGCCCGCCGCTCTGTCTCATCGCGAAGGGCAATGATGCGGAAGGCCATGCCGTCAACCCTACCCAAGCTGAAGGTTGCCGATATTGGCACCTCGTAGCCCGCACTATGACGGCCATTGAAAGTGTTGACTTGGCCTTCATTGAGGTGCGACGAGTCGATAAAGTGATCGATCTTGGTTCCCGTTACTGTGCCTACATCTTCCACGCCAAAGGCTTGCGCGGCCGCATGGTTCATCAGAAGAATCTGATTGTCAGCGTCCAAGGTGATCAAGGCGTCGCGTGATTCAAGAACGTAGCGCGTCAAGGTTTGGCGAGCTTCCATCGCGATCTGCGAATTCAGTTCGGCCATTTCCTCAGACATCAGGGTAATGGAACGTTCTAGGCGGTGGCGCGCGCGTGCATCATCATCATAGGCGGATGAGATCAACGCAAAGAGTTGATCTTGATCCAATTTCCCATTTTGATGGGTGCATTGTTCGATCTGGCGCGCCAGCAAACTGTGCATTAGGCTGCCTCAAACACCGTGACGGTCATGGTTTGATTGTGCAGATTGCAGGTGCCTTGGAAGCCATTGGGCGAAATCTCGCCGTAGGAATAGAAGCCGGCATGGGCGATGCCGCCCAGTGCATTGATGACGGCGCGGACTTCTTCCGTGGCCCGCTGGCCTAGAAGCAAGCGCCGACCGATGCAGGAAACCAGCATCGCAAAGCCGTGCTTGTCGCCACCAGCGGCAGCAAGGCCAGCTTTGCCAGCGCCCTCAATCAAGCTATTGGTTTCACCTACCATCAATTGGGCGGTCCACCCTTCGGGCATGTCGCCCGCAAAGGTCATCGCCCCGGTTGCTTCATTAATACCTAGGATCGTCCGCACCACGGTGTCGGCGGGGTTGGCTGGATTGCTGACTTGCAGCGGGTAGAATAGCGCAGAGCCTGGTAGCTTTTCGGCCTCATCACCAAGGTAGCGCTTGTAGAGCTCAATGGCAGATTTGTTGTCGAGTTGATAAAGGGTGTTGCCTTCAGATTTGGTGATCTTCCGCATCGGGCCAAACACTTCCCAGCCCCCAAACGAGCCCGTGCGCAGGCGCAAGCCAGTTCCGAAGAAGGCCACGGCCACCACTTTTCCCGGGCTCATGGGCCCAGAACACCCAACTAAGGTTTCGCCAAATCGGTCGCCATCGCCAGCTAGGCCGCCGTTGATCGAGGCATGTGGGCCCAATATGCTGCGGAAGCCTTCAACCAGCGCAGAGCCATTCACGCGTGCACCGTCGGAAACGATAAAGACGCCTGCCAATTCTTCGCCGTCAAAGCGGTTTGCCAGTTCTTCCCCGATGCCAAAGCTTTCGCTTGCAGTGTCAATATCGGCCTCAACCACTTGGACGCTGACATTGTCAAAGCCAAGCAGGGCAGCAAAGCCTCCGCCGACATAGGCCTGACCATTTGCGATCTCGCCGCCGGTCGTACATCCAACAACCTTGGCGTTTGGCAATAGGGCCTTTAGCCTTTCAAAGGCATCGGTGGAGCGGGCCACTTCCGGATCCAGGAAGGTGAAAACGACCTGGTAGGATTCTGGCGCGAAGTCCGCTGGACTTTCCCAGCAGCCTTGTTGAAAATGCAAAACACAATGGCGCATTTGGAGCCCCCTACACACTGAGAGCTCCAGGTAACACCAAAGTGATTTAAATTTAGTTGCGCGTGGCTTTTTGTGATCATGGGGCCATGCAAGAACCTAATAAGCGTTGAGCTTGGCCCACCGGTCTCGATGGAAGCCACTTGATCCGTAGACGGTTTCTAATACTCGGGCACGTTTCAAGTAAAAGCCACTGTCATGGGCATCGGTCATTCCGATCCCGCCATGCATTTGGATTGTCTCGTTGGTGACGAGCTGCAAGGTATCGCCAGCACGGGCCTTGGCGAGGCTGACAGCTTCGCCAACACCTTTGCCCCGTTCGATTGCATCAATGGCGGCCACCACACACGAGCGCGTCAACTCAATCTCTACCAACATGGCCGCTGCGCGGTGTTGCAGTGCTTGGAAGGAGCCGATTACTTGACCAAATTGGGTGCGGGTTTTCAGGTAGTCGTGCGTCATGTCGAACGTGGCACCGATGAGGCCCATCATTTCGCAACATAGCCCAATCCTGCCATGATCCAGAATGAGATCAAGCGTCGTTTCATCCAGTGGCTTGCCGCCTAAATAGGCGTCATCGCCGACGGCAACTGTGTCAAAGGTCACATCCGCTAAATCGCGCGCATCGACGCCCGCTAGCGCATGGCGCGTCACACCTGGCGCATCACTTGCGACCAAGAAGGCCCCAAGACCTGCATCAGTTTTAGCGATCACGATTAAGATCTGCGCATGGGCTCCATCGGGAACAAAGCGTTTCTTGCCTGAAAGGCTCCAGCCGTCGGCAGTCTTGGTAGCTTTCGCGTCGATTTTCTGCGGGGCATGGTGCGCCCCTTCATCCAAAGCCAAAGCAAAGCTTAAGCTCCCGTCCGCGATTTTTGGTAGAATCGCGTCCTGCTGCGGGGCAGTGCCCTGCAGTTTCAAGATGGACGCGGCCATCAGACCAGTTTGGAACAAGGGCGAGACGCCCAAGGTGCGTGCTTGGGCTTCCAGCACGAGGCCCATGGCGCGCAGTCCCATGTCTGAGCCGCCATGTTGCTCGCCTATCAGGGCACCGGCAAAGCCCATGGCCCCAATCTCGCCCCACAGGGAAGGGTCGAGCGTTTCCTTGGAATCGCGCAATTTGCGGAAGCTGGCCACAGGCGCATTTTTGGAAAAAAACCCGTCAGCGGCGTCCCTCAAAAGGGTTTGGTCCTCAGTGAGTGAAAATGCCATCGGGGCCTCCTATTGATGGTCGCGCAAGCCAAGCACACGCTTGGCTACGATGTTCAAATTGACCTCTGAAGTGCCGCCTTCGATCGAGTTGGCTTTGGCCCGCAACCAGTCACGTGTGACCTTTAGTGCTTCTGGGCGATAGCCTTCGCCTTCCCAGCCAAGACCTTCCATGCCTAAGGCTTCTACCAAAAGCTCAGTCTTGTCTTGGTTGAGTTTGGCAGCTGCGATCTTCAGGACAGACGCATAATGCGAGACTTCCGCCCCAGCTTTTGCTTCTTCTTGGCCACGGCGCATGGTCAAATGGAAAGCCCGCTCATACATGCGTTGTTTCGTGATGCGCGAGCGCAGATCGCTATTGGCTAGTTTGCCGTTTTCGAGGCCAATCGATTCCTTGGCAGCGTCGACCAAATCAAGGCCTGCCCCGCTGCCAAAGCCCGAAGCCGAAATATTGGTGCGCTCAAACTGCAAGATGCGCTTGGCAACGTCCCAGCCTTTGTTTTTAGGGCCCAGCATTTGTGATGCAGGAACGCGGACATTGGTCAGGAAGGTCTCGCAGAAGGGCGAAGCGCCGGAAATCAGTTTGATCGGACGCACTTCTACGCCGGGGGTCTTCATGTCGAACAAGAGAACTGAGATACCCTCATGCTTAGGGGCATTTGGTTCGGTTCGCACCAAGCACAGCATCCAGTCGGCATGGTTTGCATAAGACGTCCAAACCTTTTGCCCATCAACCACATAATGATCGCCATCTAGAACGGCGCGCGTCTGCAAGCCAGCCAAGTCCGAACCAGCGCCCGGCTCAGAATAGCCTTGGCACCACCAGGTGCGACCATGGACCATATCGGGCAGATAGGTTTGCTTTTGCTCTTCGGTGCCAAACTCCAAGATCACAGGGCCAAACATCCAGATCCCGAAAGAGAGCAGGGCTGGACGGGCATTGATGCGGCGCAATTCATCTTGCAGCACGCGGTCTTCTTCCCCGGTTAGGCCGCCGCCGCCATAGGCCTTTGGCCATTTGGGCGCTGTCCAGCCTTTTGAAGCCATGGCTTCAAGCCAAGCTTTCGCGTCTGGGTTTTTGAAGCTTGCATTGCGGCCACCCCAGACTGTTTCGCTTTCCGGCATGGGGGTTCGCATAGAGGCGGGGCAATTAGCTTCAAGCCAAGCCCGCGTTTCTTGTCGAAAAGTCTCAATGTCGGTCATGATGCCTCCGCTCACCTTGATGGGTCGCCTCTTATGGACGTTGCATTTTAATTAGAACGCGCGGAAGGCGCTGACTAGCCCCCAAGCTGGGCTGATCTTGGTCAAAGTATCTAGCGCATTGGGGCAGACGTTTTGCCCGTCTGAATTCCCGCCAGATTGACGGCATGGATCAGCATAAACAGCGCAACCACAGCACAGATAATCGACAGGGTTGTCCAAGGGATCATGCGAACCTTGCCGAATTCAGCGGGCCTTGAGGCCCGCCAAGAGGAAAAACCAAAGCCGCAAAGACATAAAAAGAGAAGGGTTAAAGTTGTTGACCAATCCACGTCTGCGACTCGCTCATTGCGTGTTGACCAATGGCAGGGCCAATGGCAGGAAATAGCCTGTGCGACCTAGCCTATGCACCATGCTTGGTTTTGTCCCATATCGACGGCGAAAGATAGATGCGCCAGATCGCCCCAAACAGTGCTGGCACTTGGCAAGCTTGATAGAGTGGCGTGGTAAAGCAGGCGATCCAAAGTGTGTTTCGCCCATCGCGCCGGAGCGCCTTAATCCCAACAGTGGCTTGGCTGAGACCCGTCACTAACGCCCAGCTGACGCCATGGTCAGAGGCCCCGGCAAACACTCGGCCGAGCGCCAACAGGGCTGAGACAAATAGGATTGCTGCATTGAGTGGGCCGGCGGTCATGCAAAGAAGGAAGGCCATTAGGCCCCGGCCGCCAAGCTGTTGGGCCGGTCGCAATGGCGTGCGCGCATGGACACTAACGGTTTGAACATGGCCTTGGATCCAGCGACCGCGCTGACGCACCCAGCCGGTGAATGTGGGTGCCCCTTCTTCATAGGTTGGGCTTTGGATTAAGGTGGCCGTTAGACCCAATCGGGCAAGTCGGGCACCCAAATCCGCATCCTCAGTGATATTATAAGGGTCCCATCCGCCGGCACCACGCAAATAACTGATATCAAAATGTTTAAAGGTTCCGCCAAGCGGCAAGAAGCGGGAAATCTTCGCGAGGGCTGGCAGAGTCAAGCGAAACCAGATCGCATAGTCGAGCGCAGACTGGCGGCTGATCCAGCTTTCCCGCTCATTCCAAATAACCAGCGATGCCTGTACGACTGCCAATGTCGCATGGCCGTGCCGAAAGGCTTGCCACGATTCGCTTAACGGGCCCCGGGAAAGGATGTCTCAGCCATAGATCGTCAAATAACGCCCCCTACAAAAGGGCAGGGCCGTCTGCAGGGCCTTAGGCTTGGTACGCGGCCCGCCGGTGGGAATCGTGATGATCGGAAAGCGATTTTGATGCTGTCGCCGCTTTAGGCCAGATAATGTCTCGCTGTCATCGGCCTCACAAGCAAAAACAAGGTCAGGCTTCTCTTTAGGCCAATCCAGTTTGCTCAAAGCATTCAACAAGGATGTGACCGAGCCCGCGTCCTGATAGAGCGCGACCAATATGGTCCAGACAGGCTCTGTCCCGATTGTGTCCTCTTCAGGGTGCAAAGAAACGCTAGGTTCGGGCACGCAGCAAGCCCAAAGTCGAAAGGCACTTAGCCACCGCGCCAAAGTCATAACCGCCCAAGTAAGAGCAGGAGCGTCCGCCAGCAGAAGAATGGCCGTGACTGACCAGATACAGGTTGCCAAGTTTAACGAAGCAAACATTCGCCCAGCAGGCTTGGCGGCAGAAAGTCTTGGGTCTAGGTGGGTGAGGTGATACAACGCTTGGGCCATGGCAGTGGCGACGGCGTCGGAAGGCGGGTCTTTGTCGTTAAGGCAAAGCTTCCCAGCAGCCGTAGAGACGACCTCTGGAACTTCCTTCATGGCGTTTCACCCTCTTCTGGCGAAAGACGCACTCCCTTCTTCAATGATCGCCCTAAGCCCTATCAGTCCAAAGCCATCCAAAATTTTCTGGCTATTTATGGTTGAGGCAACCAAGCCATTGAGTTTAACCTGCATGCGGGTGGATCAAGCGGTTGCGTGTGTCGGCGTGGCTGGCTAGAAGCGCCTAACGAAATTTTGTGCTGCATAGGGGACATTTTATCCATGAACGTTCATGAACATCAGGCCAAAGAAGTCCTCGCAAACTATGGTCTTCCCGTTCCTCCAGGCATTGCTGCTTTCTCGGTAGAGGAAGCCAAAGCCGCGGCTCAGAAATTGGGCGGCTCCATGTGGGTGGTAAAGTCGCAGATCCATGCTGGTGGCCGCGGCAAGGGCAAGTTCAAGGAACTCCCACCTGAAGCAAAAGGCGGGGTGCGCCTTGCTTTTAACCTCGATGAAGTGGCCTCCCACGCAAAAGACATGTTGGGTAATACGCTGGTGACCGTCCAAACCGGAGCGGCTGGCAAGCAGGTTCAGCGCCTTTATATCGCTGGCGGCGCAGACATTGCGCGCGAACTTTATCTCTCGGTTTTGGTTGATCGTGGTACCGGTCGCGTGGCTTTTGTCGCTTCTGAAGCTGGCGGCATGGACATTGAGACCGTGGCACATGACACGCCAGAGAAAATCTCCACCATCGTCATCGACCCTGCTGTCGGCGTCACTCCCTCTGACAGTGCAAAGGTGGCTACAGCCCTTAACTTGGACGCTGGTCAAGCCGATGAGTGCCATGACCTGTGCGTGAAGCTCTATACCGCCTTCACCAAGGGCGACATGGAAATGTGCGAAATCAATCCGCTGATCGTCGAAGAAGGCACCGGCAAGCTCGTCTGCTTGGATGCGAAGATGAGCTTTGATTCCAACGCAGAATTCCGTCACCCCGAATGGGCCGTGATGCGCGACCTGTCGGAAGAAGATGACAAGGAAATGCGCGACCTGTCGGAAGAAGATGACAAGGAAATCGAAGCGTCCAAATATGACCTCGCCTATATCGCGCTCGACGGTACGATTGGTTGTATGGTCAATGGCGCGGGCCTAGCCATGGCCACCATGGACATCATCAAGCTTTATGGCGAAGAGCCTGCCAACTTCCTTGACGTGGGTGGCGGCGCGACGCGCGAAAAGGTAACGGCCGCTTTCAAGATCATCACCGCCGACCCCGCAGTA
>JBEAVQ010000016.1:0-34659 GCA_041160865.1 Pseudomonadota bacterium
CCACGCCTGCTCAGCGATAATGGCCCTAGTTATATCGCTGGTGAACTGGCCGACTACATCAAGACCAACACTATGAGCCATGTTCGAGGTGCACCCTGCCACCCCCAGACCCAGGGTAAGATCGAGCGTTGGCATCAAACGCTCAAAAACACGATCCTGCTGGAAAACTACTTCTACCCCGGCGATGCTTACTTCGGCAGAGCACCTGCCATCCTCGAAAAACGCGAAAGGATCAAAAAGCGCACCATCCAATATCACGCTTGCAACATCAACAACTAGCCGCTTAAACTTAAACCATCAGATGAGAACCCTCCTCTAAGTCACAGCCCAATCTGTGCCAAATGTTTTGATGACGGACACGACAAGGGTACGACGCTAGGGTTTGATCAACGTTGGACCTATCTGGGCCAGTTCGACGACGCGTGGCAGATGCGTCAATTGTGGATCTTCCCCCAAGCGGTCGTGGCAACTTGGGGGAAGATCCAGTTCTGGCGGTGATTGGTGCGATGATGGCTTGCTCTATGTAACCGGCCATGATGCGCCAGAACTTTGTGTTTTGACACGGCCCTAAAGGGCCACTTGTTGATGCCCGCACAATTGGGGTTCAGCCATGCCGTGGATTGCAAAAGCGGGCTTTTGCCGCTTGGCGACATACATGGCAGCATCCGCCATTTTGACAACAGTTGGACCGTCATAATGGTGCATTGGACACAGTGCGACGCCGACACTGGCCCCCACCCGCACGGTTCCTGCATCAATCTCAACAGGCTCTAAGATTGCACGAATGAGCCTGTCTGTGAAGATTTCAACGGCCTCGAGTTCGCCACTGGGATAGAGAATTGTGAATTCATCTCCTCCTATCCGGGCGACAAAGTCTTGCGGACGCAGAAGACTACTGATCCGTTCTGCAATCTTGACCAGCAATTGATCGCCAGCATGGTGCCCGTATTCATCGTTGATCGCCTTAAAGCCATCCAAATCAATCACCAAAGCGGCAAATGGTTGGCTGGCAGCAGATTCGGTCATGGACTTAAGTTGGACCTGAAATGCTGTCCGATTTCCAACGCCTGTAAGCACATCCTTATAAGCAAGTTGTGACAAGGCACGCTCTCGCTGACGTGATTCAGTGACATCTTTGAGACTGGCAATTGCAATCGAGCTTGTAATTGAACGGACCCAACGTACGCTGGCTTCGAACTCCTGATTACTGTGCTTGAATTGCACATCAATATGGCCCGTCGCCTGCTTGGCTTCGGGTAGAGCCAATAGTTTATCAGCCGAAAGGAACAACGCGTCCAAGTGGCCAGGCAAATTACGAGCCTCCTCACTTGTCAGTTGGGCGCTTCTAAGTGCCTTAAACGCCTCGTTTGCGCCGAGTAGTAGCCCCGAGCTATTGAAGACAATTGCTGGCTCCGCAACAACTTCTGCCGCTGCGAGAAGTGCATTCTGCCCGACGCCAAAAAGACTTTTGCGGACTCGCAAAGCTAGCTGGCCTAGAAAACTCTCATCAAGCTTAAGAATCTGCCAAGTGAGCAAGAAGCCAAAAGCTGGTGTTAGAATAGGAATCTGTATTTTCTGGGTAATCCAAAGATACTGGGCTATGGGGAACCAGCACACGACAAGCACGATGGTTGCGAGCAGTCCTCTTCCCCAGCTCAAACGATAAATGATCAAGGTAGCCAGTAGAGTTGCCGCGAGCACTAAACCCACTTGTCCAACGGGTGTCCACTGATGTCTCGCAAAGTTGGTGTTGGCTGTTTCAGTTGCCAAGGCAATCGCCTCTGCACGAACAATTGGCCCTTGGTTTGGCGCAATGAGGGTGAATTGTGGGGTCTTGAGAGACAGACCGATAATCACTTTCTTGCCACGCAAGGCGCTAGGACTGATCCGGCCTGCGGCAACATCCAAAAAGGCGTAGCGCTTAAACTTTGGCACTGAAATTTGGAAATTGAGCGGCAACTCACCGGCGCGAAGGTCGGGGCGGCGGTTTAGCCAATCGGCAGACAGCGCAAGCTTCTCATCTGGCAAGCCGCTGACGGTGCGCAATTTCTGTTGGCCATCAATCCCGAATATGGAAGTGACAAGTGTCGTATGCCGACTAAAACGTCCAAGCGGTTGAATGAGTCGATACGTACGATCTGGGTTCTCTATCTGCGAGACTGGCAGGGCTAACTTTTTGGGGCCGAGTGCAGCGAGGGCGTTCTCTAGCTCTAAATCGTCCACTTCTGACTCTGGAACGCTCAGGCCGGCATCAATGTAAATGCGATCTACTTCGGCTTGATTTAGTATCGCTAGAGTCTTTGCCATCAAGCGGCGATCAAAGGGATAATATCCCATTGTTTGCACAGCCTTCTCATCGATAAAGATGATGATGGTATCTTCTGAAGGCGCGACGGCGTCTCTAAATTGCCAATGGTCAGCAAGAGCAGATTCAACGCGTTGGGGTACTTCAGTCTTTGAAAGGCCAATTGCCACGATTGCCGCAAAAATACAGGCAAACAAAATCCGTATAAGACCGGTCGGCAAAGCTTTAAGAAAACGCATATTAAACCCGCCAGTTCTCCGAGATTCCTTTTTGCCCTAAAGCCATGAATATATCGATAAGCTGGCGAACTGTGCCGTATCGCGGCTAGTCATGTTACCTAGCCGCTGGCTGCGGTGGCTCTGGATCTTCATTAGACACGATTGCGTCAGCAACCGCCCAGAAGGAAGTGGACAACTTATTGCCGGGTGAGGACAATCCCGTGATAAGCGCGATGGCAAAGAGCGACGCAATCAAGCCATATTCCAGAGCGACCGTTCCTGCCTCGTCTGAAATCAGATCTTTTGTTTGGCTACGCACTCTTACCTTCAACTGGACTTAACTCCAAAGAAGCACCTGTTGACCAAGACTTGCTCACAATCTTGGTGTTCTTCCCGCAGGCGCTCCCGCAGGCGCTAATGACGCCGGGGCGGCAGTTGGAGGCGCTGCAGCGGGTGGTGGCTTAGTTGGTGCTGGAGCCGCAAGAATTGCGTCCGCCGCAGTCCTAAAAGACGTTCCCAAATTGTTCCCAATTGGTGACAAACCGGTGATAAGAGCGACGGCCAAGAACGATACAATCATGCCATAATCCAGCCCGACCGTTCCGGATTCGTTTGAAATCAGCTCTTTTGTCTTGCTGCGCGCTCTGAGGTTCAACACAGGCTACACTCCACACCAGGATGATCAATTTTTTACATATCAGGATCGAGTTAAGAGAATGGAATTCCAATTGGGGCATTTTTATAAAAAAATGGTTCAAATTGTAGGTAATTGCTTCAGGTTAACTACTTAGACGACGGCGACCTGCAGCAAGGCATCGTTGCACTTGCCGCAAGATCAACTTTTCAAGGTGCGCGAAGGTAGAGCAATTGCAGCTGGAATTGGCCTTCAGATGCCGACTCTTGGGCGCGTGCGCGAGCGCGCATGGAAGCCCCAGCGACACTGTCCTAGATACTCCATCCGATAAAGCTGGGGGCTCTACTATCGCACCCGTACCCCGAAGATGAACCGGCGGCCAAAATACTCAAGCTCATACGGATCAGCTAAAGTGTCTAGACAGCACAATCCATGTTCATTGGTGAGGTTGCTGTTAGCTGCCCAAAAGGTCACTTTGTCAGTTAACTGATACCGACACCTAACTTATGGAGCGAAGGGTAACGATAAAGTCTGAAGCTTTGGAGCTATCCCTATTGATATGGGCGCTCTGCGTCGGGAGGTGGCGCGGGTTCCGCATCAGCCAGAATTGCGTCAGCAGCCGCCACGAAGGAAGTGGCCAAATTATTGCCGAGTGAGGACGATCCCGTGATAAGAGCGACCGCCACGAGCGACGCAATCAAGCCATATTCCAGTGGGACTATGCCGGCTTCGTCGGCAACTAGCGCTTTTACCTTGGTGCGCGCTTTGAGTTTCAACACGAACACACTCCAAATCAGACCCCACAGGCCCTACTCTTAGCACGATCGAATTAATCGATTACGCTTCCCAGTTCAGCTTTTTTATAAAAACAGATTTCAAATTTTAGGCAATTGGTTCGGTCTGATGACTCAGATCAAGCTCTAATTCCCAACCTCATTTTTGTGCAAGTGCCTTGGATTGCCCCGTGACGGAGTGATCAAGAAGCGAGGCCGCTCCGCCTGGCGTTAGGCCTTTAGCAATGGCGGCTTGGATGGATCCGAGTACTCCCGGCAAGTCGGCGATGGTGGCGATAACAAAATCGGCCCCCGCTTCGACAAAACTCACTGAGGCTGCTTTTAGCTTTTCGGTTCGTGTCTTTGGATCAAGAGCATCATAGGCTGCCTCGTCAAGGCCAAGTGCATTGCCTGATCCCGCCAATCCAACTGTCCACATGCCAGCCTCGCGACCTGCAAGGATCCCAACGGGCGCATCATCCACCGCGACACAAGTGCGGGCAGGCCAGACGCCGAGATTGATCATAGCTTGCCACAACATGAAAGGGGCGGGCCGACCTTCGCTTGTATCGCCAGCGCATAAAATGGTTTGGGGGTGATAGCCTTGGTCGGCTGCAAGCCGCACAACTTCCGCCATCATGGTGTGCGTGTAGCCTGTAGACGATCCAACCTGGATTCCAGAGGCGATTAGACCATCAAATACCATCTTGCCCCCGGGGATCAATTTGCTAGCTTTGGCGGCTTCCCGCGCCATGGCTGGCTCTAATTCGATCATTAGAGCGTCTGCCTCAGCGTCGCCGGGGTGGGAGCCTTTAGCCTTCATCCAACGTGAGCTCACGTCCTCATCAGCAAACATGGACATCACGTGGTCACGCTTGGCTTTACCCATGTGGGCGCGAACAGAAGCCTCGCTTACCTCAACGCCACAGGCGAGGAATGCTGACTGCATCGCCATAACAGGCGCGCGTGATCCGAAATCCACCATGGTTCCGGCCCAGTCGAAAAATACGGCTTTGATTTTGTTCGTCATTGAAACGCATCCCGAACAACGCGCTCGCCGATTGCGAACGCCGTTGACATACCCGCCCCACTGGTCACGACACTTAAGCGCACCTCGGGTTCGGGTGTTTCGACAAACCATTGCTGGTCAGGTGATGATGCATAAGTGCCGACCCAGCGTTCGATTACGGATGGAACTTTGCCCGCAAATACGCTGGCAAATTCGTCCAAAATCAAATTCTCAAAGTCGATCGTGGCAAACGGATTTTCAGCCTGCCCATAAACATGACTATCGCCCACGACCAAGGAGCCGTCGCCGCTTTGAACCGCGATCAAGTGTATTCCCGCAGCCAAATGTGCGCTTTGCTCTGCTTGCAGTTTTGCGGCGAGAGCCTCAATTCCGGGCAATTGCGAATAGCCGCGATAACGCAGCAAACCGAGGTCAGACATGAAAGCGTGGGGCAATTTATAAATGGGGGCCGCCAAACGCAACATTTGAAGTGTGCAACGCGTCACCCCACGTTGAGCCATCACATCTGGGTATAGGGTTGAAAGATCATCGCCTGGACAAACGAAGACGATCTCGCTCTGAAAGACGCCACGAGATGTGGTAACTTTCCCGCCTTCAATCGCGTGAACGCTGGTGAGGGTTTCAAAGCGCACGCCAAATACACATTTGAGCCAGGACGCGATCGCGCTTAATGCCGTTCGTGGCTCCACCCGCACCTCATGAGGGCTGACAAGAACACTCTCAAACCTGTTGAGGTCTATGCTTGAATGGCTTTTCTTGAAGGCTTCGCCAGTTAATAGTTCGCATCCTTCGCCCATTTCGGTTGCCATGAAGGCCTCTAAAACAGCACTTGCCTCTTGTCGTCTTGCCACCATGGCCAAGCCGCGGTGCAAAATAGGAATTTGGGCTGCTTCTGCGACATCAGTCCAGATATCACGGGCACGCAGTGCTAGGCTCCAAAAGTCGCCGCGCTCCTGTCCGGTAATTGTCACAAAACCAAAGTTCCGTACGCTGGCACCCACTGAATGGGGCTGACGGTCTATAATTCTAACACTTTTGCCAAGTTTGGCGGCCGCAAGGGCATGGGCTAAACCAATTATCCCCATTCCAACGACGATGACATCGCTGGAGTGATCAGAAGCATTCATCTCATTGTCCTTAATGAGTGAAAACAAGTGCAGGCGTGCTCGTAAATGGAACCCGCCTGCGCTTTATCTACCACCCTGGAAACCAACGCTGCGCGCAAAGTGCACGCTTCGCGATACACTTGGGGTATAAACTTGGTTGAATTCATCCAAAATCCCGCCGATATAGCGTGCGTTTGTGATGTTATTTATAGTAATCTGTGCTTCAACATAGCCATTATTGGCAGTCTCAGTTCGGGAGCCCAACTTATGTGGCCATGCAAAAAAGTCCTTCAAAAATCTAGCGCTTAAGCCACGTTCCATCTTCGACTCTGCGGTTTAGCCTGCCTAGGCTTAATCCTTTGGTGGAAGTCCACGATGGCGCGGCCAGACGCCAATTTTTGGCAGATGCACATCGGTTTTGGCAGATTTATCGCGCCAACTACCCGAGCGCGAAGCCTTCTTACGACAAGCAGGCATGATGCCTTCTTAGGCGTACGGTCAGGACTCTTTTGGCCGCGAGGTTGAATTCCGCACGACAAAGGCGTGGCTGATCGCAAGCGTCGCATTTAATTCTTGGGTGGTCTTTGCGGCAGCATGGGCGATCAAGCGCTGCGCGGCTTGAGCCGCCATGTCGCCGACCGGTTGTCTCACCGTCGTTAGAGTCGGTTGGCTATAACGTGAGGCTGGGAAGTCACAGAACCCGACAATCGACAAGTCGCGCGGGATCTCAACGCCCAATTCAGAGGCTGCATGGATCACACCCAAAGCCATTTCGTCATTCGCCGCAAAAATCGCTGTTGGCGGCTTCGAGAGCGACAGCAAGGCTCGACCACTGGCTTTGCCGCCTTCATAGGTATACTCGCTTTCCAACATGGTTGTCGGATCAACAGGCACGTCGCTTTCGCGCATGGCGTCTATATAGCCATCTTGCCGCGCCCGGCTCGATGTTAAGCCCGGTGTGCCAGCGATGAAACCAATTCGCTTATGACCAAGCCCAGTCAGATGCATAGTCGCTTCATGGGCTCCCGCTCTCTCGTCCATCGTAATCGAGAGGCATGCGACATCATTCTGAGTAGCGCTTAAGCGCGCAAAGGGCGTGCCCATTCGGACCAAAATCTCAAGGATTTTTCGGTTGTCTGAGATGGGTGGGGTAAGAATGGCACCATCTGGATTCAAGGCCGACAAGGTTGAGGACAAAATCGCCTCAGCATTCTCGGCTTCCGCATTCAAAAGCTCAAACAACAAGTGATAGCCGGCCTCGCGGCAGGCCATCATGCCACCAAATTGGAGGCGTTCTACATACGGGTTGGAGCGGTCAATCTTCCAATGGTCGAGGGTGTGGGCTTCGTCGAGGAAGGTCACAAGCGTGAAAGACCTTCCGCCTGCTAAACCACGCGCTTAGGCCTTGGGGCGATAACCAAGCTCGGAAACCGCACGTTTGACACGTTCTTGTGCTTTAGGACGTACATTGGGCTCGCCATTTAAGACGCGCGATACAGTTTTGATGGAAACCCCCGAATGGGCGGCTACTTCATAAATGGTGGGGGGGCGCCTTGGAGTCATCTGGCTTTCTTGGAACAAGTCTCCCGTCCAGTCTAAGCCTTGTCGTTACCCCACTGAAATCAGAACCGATGTCGATCTATGCACTTCCGGCCACCACGGGGCAAAATGAGCTTTCGCCAGCAAAAGTCCGGAGGTTCCTTGCCCATATAGCATCAGTTGGCTGACGTTGTTCATCTCGACACCTAATTCTGCAAATCGCTTTAGGGGGTATAACATAGGCGGATCCGTGCTGGGCCATGCTACTGAGGGAAATCGTAGCCTCCGTTCTAAGCGGGCCAGGCAAATCCTTTGCCATAGGTGCTGACGAGGGACAGGTTCAGCCACGCCAGTGCACAAAGTTAGCAAGGACGTCTAAGGAAGCACCTTCAAGGTCTATTGTCGAAGCCGCGCTCCATCTTCTCCACTGTTGGATTGACTGCCAACGCCCTTTGGGACTGGCACACCTGATCCTGCATAACTGTCGTTAATGACCAAAGTTGAACCGCCGGCCAGCGCAATGTTGCGGGCAATCACGACGCTCCAAAGCGAATCTTCTGCGACGTTGCCTTTTGCATTGACGAATAGATTGCTGTTGGGGAGATAAATGATCCCTAGTAACTTATCGACAAATGAGGAGGAAAGAATTGTGTCGGCTTCGTTTTCGCGCGCCGAAACAAGCACGAAGCCGGGCCATGAACCAGAATTTCGACCTGTGAGAGCTACTTTTGCATCCCCAGTGGCATTTAAGGCACCATTTTCAAAGATCAGGACGACATTATCTCCAGTCAATTTCCCCTGCTCCTCGATCGTCAAAGGCTGGCAGAAGTAATGGTCTCCGGGTGCCAAGCGAAACTCGGCGGTGCCTCTCGCAGTATATTGCCACCTTTTAATACCAGCGGGCACTCTGTGGACGCCATTTGTCACCAGCCGCTGCTGCACAACCCCGTCCTTAATCCCGTCGCTGCACTTACTATTTTTCCTCCTAATCGAACGTGATTGGAAAGGATCACGAAGGACGAGCGCGCCTTCATTGGCTTTAGGCGAATAACTATCCCCTTCTGCTTGGCCAGATGCTTGGATGTTACCGGCGTCAATTGAGGCATCATCAAAGAGCGCCATATCGGCATTGGAGTGTATCAAGCAATTTGGGGCGAAGATGCGGCTTTGTTCCTTGGCATCAATCGCACGGGTTACCGTTGAGCTTCCCGTTGCCACCACGCACAAGGGCTGCTGACCTAGGGCCAATGCCTCGGACCGAACCCGGATAACAAAGCCTCCCTTTGGAACCATATTCCCGAAAAACGAATTCCGCGTGCCTACGCCATCAATTCTCACGGCACCCTCTGGTAATTGCTCGGCTGTGAATTTCGTGCGAACGTGGGGGATAATTTCGTCGGTTTGCTCTTTTGCAAACCGTTCCGTGAAGCCTTTAATGTCGCGTTCCGCGCCGCCGGAAACGCCAATCTCGCGCGCACCCGCAAGGGCGGCGGCGTCAACGGCAGCCTGCATTTTGCTGCGTTCGCCAGATAGGGCGGTGAGTTCTGCCGCAAAGACGACCGCCACAGACAGTGGCAAGGCAACGATTGCGGTGATCAGCGCTAGCTGACCCCGTTGTCCCCGTTTTAACGCCTGCGAACGCGCTGCCATGATTGCACCTCAGGACCTCGCGATAGTCGATATGGGTTGCAATCCAGTTAAATGAACCAATCGAATTGATGAATTCTCGAGAGTTAGTCTCTTAAGATGCTCGAAAAATGGTCTTGTTTGACTTGATATTCAGAATTTTAGCCAGACATTGCACAATAAAGACCTCTAAGAAGGCCGTATCCATTAAATGCTACTTTTAGTATTTAGAGCCTCGCCATTTCGTAGTTTGATCCTTTAGTTCTGAGTTCTAGTTGTGTTCGAGTAAGTCAAGCTGGCATGATGCCTGTCTAGCGTTTAGATCGGGATGCATTAAGAGGCGAAGTGAAGGTGCATAAGTCACTTTGATTTGAAATACTCTAAATTTCCGGCTGCATTATGAGGGGCTGGGTCAGTCGCAACTGACCTTTTTCCGCACTTATCGGCTTCATGGAACTTTTGACGAATTGGGATCACCACTACGTTTCTTATCGGTACAACAGATTAGGTAGCCAAGTTGCCAAGCTTGGGATGAACCAAATCAAGGCAACAGCTAGGAGCTGTAAGCCGATGAAGGGCACGACGCCGCGATAAATGTCCAAGGTTTTGACTTCTGGCGGGGCTACGCCGCGCAAGTAGAACAGGGCAAAACCAAATGGTGGGGTCAAAAAGGATGTTTGCAAGACCATCGCCATCATCACTGCCAACCAAATTGGATCAGCGCCCATCACAATCAGTGGCACGGCTACCAGTGGCACGACGACAAAACAAATTTCGATAAAGTCGAGGAAAAACCCTAAGATAAACATGACCCCAAAAGTGAACAGAAGCGCTCCAGTCAGACCACCTGGAACCGCTTCCAGCATGCTTTCGACCCACTCATCGCCACCAAGCCCCCGGAACACCAAGGTGAAAAGCGCAGCTCCAATCAGGATCGTAAACACCATCGCATTGATGTCGGCAGTGGAATTTAAGGCTGGCCCAAGCGACTTGGCGCTGTGCAGGGCCCAAAGTCCTGCAATCACAGCTGCACCTGCAAACAGGCTTAACGTCACCGAAACAAACAACACAAGCTGGCCCGAGAAACTGGGTTGCGCGGTGAGGCTTGGGATATCGATAAACAAGCGAAATGCGACCAAAAGTGCCAGCGCTGCAGCACCGACCAATATGACCCGCACCAGAAAACTGCGCGGCCTGCCTGCGTCTTGTTCAATCCGTTGACCCGCGAGCATGGCTGCCCCCGCAGCACCCACTGCAGCCCCTTCGGTTGCGGTTGCAATGCCGGCAAGAATTGAACCTAGAACGGCTAAGATCAGCAATAAGGGGGCCAACAAAGCTTGGATCACGCGCGACAATTTGGGGTAATCGCCGCCCGCAGCAGGGGCTGCCTTTGGCTGGCTCCACGCAATAAAGACTTGGTAAAGCAGATAGAGCCCAACCAAAACGAGGCCCGGAATAATCGCCCCAGCAAACAAATCGCCCACAGAAACAGCTTCGCCGCCTGACTTGCCCATTTCAATCTGCGCGCGCTGATTGGCATTGCCAATGACATCGCCCAGCAAGATCAAAACTATGGACGGAGGAATGATCTGGCCTAATGTTCCAGATGCCGCGATTGAGCCGGTGGCGATTTTCACATCATAGCCGCGCGCCAACATAGCCGGCAAAGCCAACAGGCCCATTGTGACCACCGTGGCCCCAACAACACCGGTCGAGGCCGCCAAAAGCGCGCCAACAAGAGTGGTGGAGTACAACAAGCCACCCCGAAATCGTCCAAACAAGTCGCCCATTGTCGTCAATAGGTCTTCGGCAATCCGGGAACGTTCTAAAATCACCCCCATCAACACGAAAAGCGGCACCGCAGTTAGCGTCGCGTTTCCCATTGTGCCAAACACACGTTGGGGGAAGGCGGCAAAGTAAGAAGGTTGAAACACGCCAAGTGCCATGCCCAAAAGCCCGAAAGCCAGCGCCACACCTGCCAACGTAAAGGCCACCGGATAGCCCATCATCAAAGCGATGATGAGCGTCAGAAACATGGCAATGTCTAAAATCCCGTGCAGGTCCATCTGTTACGACCCCACATGTTGAGCGGATGATAAAGATTCCAACGCTTCAAGCCCGCGCCAGCGCAAGGCAGCGTGTCCAGCATGGGCGACGCCTGCCATAAGCATAGTGACAGCAAAGATTGGCATGGCAGTTTTTAGTAGGAACACAAATGGCAATCCGTCTGTCTCTGGACTCTTCTCGCCGATGCGCCAAGCCAGCTCGACAACGGGGCCGCTATAGATCAGCAACAGCAACATTACCGGGGCCAGAAGGAGGCAAAAGCCGGTTAGATCTAACAAGGCCTTCGTACGTTCGCTGACTTGCTCATAGACTATATCGACCCGAACATGGGCATTTGTGATCAAGGCGACAGGTGCCGCCATAAGAAAGCCAAGTGCGTGGGCATACATCACGGTTTCATTGAGACGAGTAAAACTCTCGCCAAAAATATAGCGCAGCAGCACGGTGGTCAGCATTCCAAACGCCAACACGAGCAAGCACACTTGGGCAAAACGGCCGAGCCAAGTCGCAATATCCTCGGCAATACCATTTAAAACGCGCTGGACCTTTGCCACAGGCTCACCCCAGATTGCTGTTGCGAGAGGCGCAAATAAAAAGGGTGACAATCCGCCAAGAATGACGATGGCTATCGCCCCCAAGGGCTCGCCTAAAACCTGCTGACTCATGGGGCACCAAGGTTCAAATTGCGTTTGCGTTCAGTGAGATAAATCCCTTCAGCTTCTTCACTCCATGGTCGCATGGCGCGGTAGGCTTTAAGCCAGCTTTGATAAATTCGGCCAGCCAGAGGGTCGGCGGCACCTGCCTCAGCCCACATGACTTGGGCAATTTTGGCAGCTTCCTTCAAAACATCGTCGGGTAGGCGGCGCAAGGTGACCCCGTGTTGGGTCTTCATCGCTTCCATGGCCACGCCGTTCTGATAGGTGAATTCGCCGACGGAAATCGCATAGCTTTCCCGGCAGGCTGCGCGTAGGATTTCTTGATGTACTTGGGAGAGCTTATCAAACTTGCCCTTGTTGACGCCCACCGCCAAGATCGCGCCGGGTTCTTGCAGGCCTGGCGCGTAATAATAAGGGGCCTCGCGATAAAAGCCCAAGCCAATATCATTCCAAGGCCCTACAAATTCTGCTGCATCGATCACACCAGATTGTAGCGCTTGATAAATTTCCCCGCCCGGCATCGCCACAGCAGCGCCACCCAATCGCCGGATCATTTCTCCGCCAATGCCAGGGATCCGCATTTTGAGGCCTTTTAGGTCTGCCAAGCTATTGATCTCGCGCTTGAACCAGCCGCCCGCCTGATGACATGTGTTTGCCGCAGCCATTGGTACAATGCCAAAGCCCGCTGCCAATTCTTCCCATAAAGCTTGGCCACCGCCATGGTCGAGCCAGCCCATTTGCTCCATTGCTGTCATGCCAAAGGGCACGGCTGTAAAGAACGGGTAGGCAGGGTTTTTGCCCTGCCAATAATAATCGGCTGAATGGTAGAGATCTGCGGAGCCAGTCGCCACGGCATCAAACACTTCAAACGCGCCAACTAACTCGCCAGCCGCATAGACTTTGATATCCAGCGTGCCGCCGGACAATGCCAGCGCACGTTGCGAGATACGCTCCGCGCTCATGCCCAAACCGGGCATACCTTTGGGCCAAGAGGTAACCATATTTAGTCGGACAGCCCCAGCAACCGCGCCCTGTGCAGCCGTTGTGCCTAGTGCCGTGGCACCCGCTCCAGCACCTGCAACGCGAGCCGCAGCAATGCCTGCACCAGCACCCGATAGAGTGCCAATCGCTACAGCCGTGACCAAAGTTCGCCGATCCATACCGTCTATTTCCCCTTTAACATGTCTCGATCAGATAGGATCAAGTCTTTTTGGAAACCAATACATATATTTAGCGTATTGCCCCAAGGTCCCACTTTGACTGCTTATAGGTTGTTCTAGACTCGCCATTAGCATCTTCACCCACCATGCTTGCAATCGTTAAAGCGGTCAATTTTGCTTTAGCTATTTGTCATCCTTTCGTGCTTTGCCATTTGCAACTTGGACCATTCGGAATTGGAGTTTTCCGCAGTGATCCTTGGCTTGTTGCCGAGGTTTGCTAGGAGGTCACTGAAGCTTACGGACGCCCAGAAGACGCTGGTCGTTAAGTAGCGCGCTTCGGGTCTTATGCCGCCTGAAATGGGGTGGCTTTTCACGTCCACACGCGCCAAAACATAGCATCAGCTAGCTTTGCGCGCGGCCACCATCGTCGGGCGCCGACCGTCCACGCCATACAGATTGACCTTGAGGCTCGACATCGCATTGACGAGCGCATTGGGCGCATAAACCACCGGGCCAACTGGCGCAATTTTGGGGAAACGTTCAAAGATTTTTTCAAATGACAACCGCAGCTGCATTTGTGCGATCCGCGAGCCAAGGCACTTGTGCACCCCATGGCCGAAAGCGAGGTGCTTGTCGTAATTATCGCGCATCATGTCGAACCGGTTCGGGTCGGGGAACATCGTAGGATCGCGATTGGCAGCCCCATACCACATCACTACTTTCTCATCCTTGGCGATCCGCTGACCGTTTAATTCAGTTTCTTCCAACGCGGTGCGACGCATGTGTTTCACCGGGGAGACCAGACGTAGCGCCTCTTCCGCCATGCGCGGGATAAGCTTTGGGTCGTCCAACACCATCTGCCGCTGGTCGGGGAATTCGTGGAGCAGCTGGATTGTGCCGGTCAGCGAATTGCGGCTGGTGTCGTTACCAGCGAAGATAATCAAAAGCCACGCACCGTCGAGATGTTCTTGTGGTAATTCTTCCCCACCCAGCTTGGAACGGGCAATGGCAGTCAGGAGATCCTCACGAGGGCGGGCCCGTCGGTCGGCCATGACACCCTCGCCATAAGCAAACATAGCATCGACCATATTGAAAAACCGGAACGGAAATAAGGGTTCCTTCAAGATCGTCTGCCACGGGTTTGCCAGATATTGCGACGCCATTTCTAGGTAGTGCATCCACTGAACGATCCGTGGCCGGTCTGCTTCATCGACACCCAGCATCTCGCACAAGGTGAATAGCGGGACCTGCTCGGCAAACATCTTCACGAAATCGACTTCTGGCCCCTTTCGCTCCATCTCGTCCAGCAAGCCGTCGATATGGGCGCTGACCTTGTCGCGGACTTTGGCTACATAGGCTGGGATGAAGAAATCCTTCTGCTGGATACGGGCTTCCATATGCAGGGGTGCATCCATATTGATCAAAGAATTGAGCGCAGCCGGGATCAGTTTCTTCGGCTTCCATTTGTCGCGCGCCTGAATACCTAAATTGATGCTGCCGCGCTGGGAGGAAAACACCTGCGGATTGAGCTCGACGGACTTCACATCCTCATAGCGGCTGACCGACCAGAACCCGGAGATGCCACGATAGCCAGGGGTCCAATGCACTGGTGCCTCCTCACGAAGGTGCCGGTAGAACTCCCATGGATGCCCACCTGTCCAAGACGCCGGATTGCCCAACTGGAACCCGCCAATCAGCGGATAGGCCGCCGAATGGGTTGGGTCTATCTGTCCTGTATCGATAAGAACATCATCACTAATCAGCTGCATGGATCTAAAGTTTCCCTGGCAACGCGCGACGGTCTGACGCCGGCTTATTACAGACAGCTATATGTCCACTTCACAGAGCGCGACAAGCCCATCGGCTAATTCGCAGCATAAGGGAGGCATTCGCGGACGCTGATCGAAGACCAGTATAAAGGATCACGCAGCGCGAAACTCCAGGGACCTTTTGCTTCGGCTAGCTTTTGGGCGGCGTCTGAAAAAAGCGTTTTGGTTGCGGCATCGGTATCGAAAACCAAGTACCAACCTTGCGGCTCATGGGGCGGATCGACGGCATAGGCGGTTTCCTTGGGTTTCATACGATAATCATCGTGAAGAGCGCGGCCTTCGCTTCCCCAAGCCCAGAAATTGGTGAGATAAAGAATAGCGGTCATGTTCCGCTGAGCCATCAGCGCCAAGGCTTTGTCCAGCCCTTTGAGAAGGCCTTTATTCAATGAACCATCACTCGATTGAACCGCTGGATTGAGGGAGTTCTTGAAGGGAGAAAGTTCAGACGAAGCGAGGAGGCGCAGGTTCGTAAACCCGATCGCACTCAAGGCATCAAGCTCGCGCTCCAGCCGACCAGGATTGCCGATCGCCGAGTCAGGGGAGGCGGCATACCAAAGATTGGCTCCCACATAGTAATAGGGCAAGCCATCCTTGATAAATTGTTGGCCTTTGGTGGTGGTAAAGGTTGCTCTGCCATCCTAGGAGTAGCTGCAGCCAGCCCAAGCGATAATTCTGGACGGTTTACCGTGCCACCCTCTTTCCAACGTCTCTTCAGAGGTGTCCTCGATGAGAAAGAAAAACAGCGCTGTCAATTTCGATCTTGCGCGTTTCAAATGGCGCACCGAATTAGCTTAAGGTTTGGCCCTGAAGTCCGAGAGCGCAATGTTCAATCGTTTAACTTTGTCATAAAAGGTCTTACGCGGCAGCCCCAACGAGGCGATGGCGGTTTGAATATTGCCGGCGTTTGCTTGCAAGGTTTCCTCGATAAACGCCTTTTCAAACTCGGCTACCCGCGTCTTTAGGCTATCAGAGGTTGGGACTGGCTCGGCTTGTGGTGAGGCCAATTTTCCATCCCATAGACCCAAGACATTCTGCTCGGCAAAGTTTTGCAGCTCCCGCACATTTCCGGGCCAGTCGTAACTTCTCAAATAGCGGTAAACCTCTGGCGTAAGGGCTGCAGGTTTGCGCCCATAGCGTTTGCCGGCTTGATCGAGGAACAAGCCGTAGAGAAGGGGGATATCCTCACGCCTCTGGCGCAAGGGCGGTATCTTCAGCGTTAGACTGTTGAGGCGGAAAAGCAGGGTTGGAAAGAAGCTGCCTTCCTGCACACGCTCGGTAAGTTGGGAGGAGCTGGCGGCCACAATCCGGGCATCAAAGGGTCTGGATTGATTGGCCCCAAGGGGAGTGACTTCCCGCACTTCCAAAGCGCGGTGCAACTTGTGTTGCACCTTCATGGGTGCCGCATCAATGGCGTCGAGGAAGAGTGTACTTTTATTCGCTAATTCAAGTCGCCCAATGCGTGTCTTATGCGCTGCTGGATAGGCGCCTTGGGCAACGCCAAACAATTCTTCATCGAGCAGCGCATCTGGGATCGCGCCGCAATCGATGGTGACCATCTGTCTTCGGCTACGATTGCTTTGTGCATGCAACATGGCCGCGACAAGGCTTTTGCCCGTGCCGGTTTCGCCCTCAATCAACACGTCGACATCAATCTCGGCCACTTGGGCGATGGTTCGACGCAGAGCGGTAATGGCGCTCGAATTTCCGTAGAGGGGCCCGCCCTCAACGGCATCTGAACGGGAGTTGCGCAGCTGCCTGACCTCCAACGTCAACGCTCTGCGCTCTAACGCCCGTTGGGCGGTCAACACCAATTGTTCGGGTAAAAAAGGCTTAGACAAAAAATCATAGGTGCCCTGGCGGACGGCATTGACTGCTGTGGCTATGTCGGCATGGCCCGAGACTAAGATGACCGGCACGTCGGGGTCGATTTCCTTGACACGACGAAAGAGCTCAAGCCCATCCATACCGGGCATGCGTAAGTCGCAGACGACTATGCCATCAAAGCTGTCTGAGAAAGCAGCCAACCCTGCTTCAGCAGAGCTAAACGCGTGCACTTTGAACCCTGCCAGTTCCAAGCTTTGTCCATGAGCACTCAAAACGTCGGTTTCGTCATCAATCAGAAGAATGGAATCTGGCATTGTAGATGTCATGTGGCAGGCCTTAAGCGCATGACAAAAGCTGCACCATGTTCTGGAGTAGTAGCAACGAGTTCCCCGCCAAAGTCTGCCATAATGTCACGCGAGATCACCAAGCCAAGGCCAAGCCCGTCGCGCTTGGTTGTTGAGAAGGGCTGAAACAAGGCTTCGCGCATGTCCATCGATAGGCCTGGACCATTGTCGGCCACCGTCAACTCAACAAAGCCATCTTTCAACTCAATCGAAAGGTTGATTTCGACGCCGCTTTGTCCTGCATCTAGGGCATTAGCCATCAGATTGACCAACACTTGTTCTAGGCGCACAGCCTCAGCCTGGACAAGGGCATCATCCTTCGGTTGATGCACAACCGCATTTAAAGTGGCGATCCTATCGCGCAGTAAGAGAAGGGCGCCTTCGATCACTTTATTGAGGCTGACAGCCGTTATGGTCCCCGTCGCTTTGCGGGCAAACCCTAAGAGTGCAGCTGTGATGGCACCAATGCGGGAGGCCAAGCCAATGACACGGTTCAGATTGTCGCGGACATCATCGGTCTGGCCACGATCTAAGAAGGTGACGGCATTACTGGTATAGGCAGAGATGGCAGCCAAAGGCTGGTTGATCTCGTGGCCAACGCCTGCAGCAATTTGACCTAGAGCTGCAAGTTTGTTGAGCTGAACCAATCGCTCGCTCATGTCGCGTTGTTGGATCGCGAGATTGCGCTCTGCCTTAAAGGCGGCACTACGACGTAAATACATCATCGCAAGACCCAGCGCGAACAAGGCGAGCAAGCTAGCAAGCACACTGATCCGACTGGATGCCACCGCGACACGAATGCTTTCTTGGGTCTCTGTCAGCACATGCAATTGCCAGTCATTGGCGAGCTGTTTGACGGCCTCAGCATATTTCTTTGACGCGATGTTGGTGTCTTCGATGGTACCAACTTGACCTCGTTGATAAATCGGCAGCACTTCGAGCGGATTGGGCCCATAGTCGAGATCGCGCAACATTTTGTTTTGAGTTGCTTTGTTGACGGGTTGGACCGTCTTGAACCGCCAATCGCGATTGCTGGTAATCAGAATGACGCCGTTGGCATTGGTCGCAAATACCGTCACCCCTGCCTTGCGCCATTCGGCTTCTAGATTGTCAAATTCCACTTTCGAGACAATGACGCCAATAGGCTTTCCACCTGCTTGCAGCTGGCGCGAAATATAGAGGCCTGGCCGACGCGATACTGTACCAAGCGCGAACTGCTCATGATGTCCATTGCGAATAGCTTCGCGGAAATAGGACCTGAAGCCGTAATTCTGCCCAACGAAAGTCTCAGGCTTGATATAATTGCTCGAAGCTAGCGTGAGTCCCTCGAGGTCAAGGAGATAGATAGCTGCAGCGCCCATGTCACGGCTGAGCGCTTCGAGCTTCTTGTTGAAGGCACCAAGCCTTTCACCATCATCGCCCTCGAGGACGGCGCGCGCATCAGCATCTTGTGCGAGCACCAACGTAGCCAAGCGAAAACGTTCGTGTTCCCGCTCTAGGGCCGAAGCGAGGAGCTCAGCGGAAACGTCGCCGCGCTTGTCTGCCTCCGCTACAGCACGATTGCGGGCAATGTTATCGGAGAACACAAAGCTTGCCGCAATCAGTATGAGACCTGCTACAAGGGTTGCAGCAACAACCAGCCTCGAAGTCGGTTTTCCCATTCGCGCGTTCCCCAAGTCCGCACCAGCGTTTCATCCGTGGTGGCGGAAAATCACACAACTGGCAATGGGATAGTGCGGAAAATCACACATATCGTTGGCGCATATCAACTAAACTATTGATTTAAATACATTGAGTTTTCTATGGATTGAATTTTACCTCTCGAGAGAATGCGGCTAAATTTGTGGCAATACCGATGACGACAAGTCGCTCGATAACACGATGGGGAAATGCCTTGGCCATCAGCCAACCAATTGAGACCAGGTCTGTTGCCTCCACCTCCAAGCCAGTGGCTTGGTACCAACAGCTCTATACCCAGGTGGTAATTGCTGTTGTCCTTGGTATCGCCATTGGAGCGATTTTCCCGAGCTTCGGCGCAAGCTTAAAGCCCCTTGGTGATGCCTTCATCAATCTGGTGAAGATGATTATTGCCCCCGTCATTTTCCTGACAGTTGTGACGGGCCTAGGCGGCATGTCGCAAGTCAATAAGATCGGCAGTGTATTTGGCAAAGCTTTGGCCTATTTTTTGGCCGTCTCTACTTTTGCGCTCGTCATTGGTCTGATTGTTGGCAATTTGGTCCAACCAGGCGCGGGCATGAATATCGACCCCGCGACACTCGATGGGAAACTCGTTGAGAATTACACCCAACGTGCGCACGAGCAGAGCCTCTTAGGCTTCGTCATGAATATCATTCCAAAGACGCCGATTAGCGCTTTGGCCGAAGGCGAAATCTTGCAAGTGCTCTTGATTGCGGTGCTAACAGGGATCGCAATCGCAGCGGTGGGCGAGCCCTCCCGGCCGCTTTTAAATGTGTTGGAGGCTGCGAACCAAGTCGTTTTCAAACTGGTTCATATGTTGATGAAACTGGCACCCATTGGTGCCTTTGGTGCGATGGCCTTCACAATTGGCAAGTTTGGCGTGGCAAGCCTAATCAGCCTCGGCTCGCTCATAATTACTTTCTACGTCACTTCGCTGTTGTTCGTCATCGTAGTGCTAGGCCTGATTGCCAAATTGGCCGGCTTCTCCATTTTCCAACTCGTCCGCTATATCAAGGACGAGCTTCTGCTTGTGCTTGGTACGTCCTCGTCTGAGGCCGCATTGCCGACCTTGATGGAAAAGCTCGAACGGGCCGGGTGTCGGAAAGAAGTTGTCGGCATCGTTTTACCAACGGGCTATTCCTTTAATCTGGACGGAACCAACATCTATATGACCTTGGCAGCGACCTTCATTGCCCAAGCTGTAGGTATCGAGCTTTCGCTGCATGACCAACTCCTTCTAATTGGCGTGGCGGCGATCAGCTCCAAAGGGGCAGCAGGCGTCACGGGTGCCGGTTTTGTGATTTTAGCGGCAACCTTGTCGGTTGTACCATCGGTCCCAGTAGCTGGTATGGCGCTGATCCTAGGCATCGACCGGTTCATGAGCGAGTGCCGCGCTTTGACGAACCTGATGGGCAACGCGGTTGCAACCATTGTGGTATCGCGTTGGGAAGGCGCTTTGGACACAACTATGTTGGCCGAGGCACTCGCCGTAGACAGCAAGAAGTCATCTGATCCATCCTGAGAGGTCAGCGAAAGAGAACAAAGCAACTGGGAAGTTCGCGACCCAAAAGGTCCAATCAGAAAGCAATCAAAAACAAGTTAGGGGCAGGAAAAACAATGAAGACGATGCAGATTTTACTGGGAACAACCGCGCTAGTTTGGGGCTTGGCCGGCACGGCATATGCGCAGACAGTCGCTAACCCGACAAACCCGAATGCCGAACCCGCGCAAGAAGTTGAAACCATTATCGTCGTCGGCAGCCAGATTCGTGGTGCTTCAACAACGGCCGCCTTGCCTGTCGCTGTCTTTACTCAAGAGGAGATCACGGCAACCGGAGCTGTCAATGGCGATGATCTTCTGCGCACAATTCCGCAAATGGGTGACGTATTGGTTAGCCCAGCGAACAATGCCCAAACCTCAAACTCCGCCCGCGGCGATGTGAACTCGATCAATCTGCGGTCTTTGGGCGTCGGCAATACGCTCGTTTTGCTTAACGGACGTCGGATCGTTCAACACCCAACCAGCCAAGGTACGTCTGATACTGGTACTGTGCCTGTTCTAACCTATAACTCAAACGCCATCCCAGTCTCGGGCCTCGAGCGCCTAGAAGTGTTACTCGATGGTGCAGCGGCCATCTATGGAGCAGACGCGGTTGCTGGTGTGGTCAATACCGTGACCCAAAGCAATTTTGACGGCTTAAAGATCGACGCCCAATATGGCGCGGCCGAGGGCACGAATTTGCGCGAATTCAACCTCGGCATCTTTGCTGGGAAAGATTTTGATCGCGGCAATATCTCGCTGTTTGTCGATTACACGGACCGCACGGCCTTGCGCGCTGAAGATCAAGAATTCACCAAAACCGACAATCTGCGCAGCTTTTTTACTGACGAGCCAGATTTTGCCAGCAGCCTGACGCCAGATGCGCGCAATACGCGCGGTGCCTGGGCCAATTTGGCCGTAGTTGCGGGGCCCGGGATTATTCGTCGAGGCACAGTTGCGCTGACAACAGCAGCCGGCGCGTTCAGCATCCGGCCGACTACTATCGCAGGCTGTTCGGCAACTTTGAACGCTGGCATTTGTATCGGCTCTGGGGCACTAACCTTCAATACAGCCCAGCGCGACCTGCGCTTTGATACAGCACCTGGAACGACCATCACACCCGAGACCCAGCGCATTAACACCATGTTGACCGGTCATTTCGACCTCAATGAAAATCTGACGGCCTTTGGTGAGTTGGGCTTTTATCAAGCCTCGACAACGCGGATCCAGCCACCCGTTATCAACCTCAATACACTCACGATTCCTTCCACCAACTATTGGAACCCATTTGGCCCGACTGTATTTGCCAATGGCCAAGTAAACCCCAATCGTTTGTCCGGCCTGACCAATGTGCCGACGACAGGGCTTGCTGTCACCCTGAACCAGTACCGCTTTGTCGATGCGGGCTATCAGACAGTCAATGTTGACAACTACCAAGCGCGGTTGTTGGCAGGTCTGAAGGGTGTATATCGCGGCTTTAATTGGGAATCGGCGATTGTTTACTCTGAAGCGGAAGCTGAAGACGTCTCCGATGCAGTCAACTCAACCGCCCTACAGCGTCAATTGGCCTTGTCTACACCTGACGCTTACAATCCATTTAACGGCGGTTGCTTGGATCAGTTGAGCTTTGGCGATTGTACACCAAGTTCCCAAGCGGCCATTGACGCCATTACCTTCAAGCTGCGCCGCGAATCTCGCACCACTTTGAGCATGGCAGACTTTAAAGTCTCCAAAGGCGACCTCTTCTCGATTTGGGGCGGCGATGTCGGCATTGCCTTTGGTCTGGAAGTCCGGGCTGAAACCCAGCGCGACAACCGTGACGCCAATCTTGATGGCTCAAACCCATTTGTAGATTCCGTGACGGGTGCGACCCAGTTGAGCAACGTGATTGCGGTCAGCCAAAACCCTGACACCAAGGGCAAGCGCAATGTGCAAGCGGCTTATGTCGAGTTTGCGGTCCCCGTCGTGTCGCAATCCATGAACATCCCACTGGTGCGCAGCATAGATTTACAGATTGCTGGTCGGGCTGAGAATTACAGCGACTTTGGCAGCGTCGTGAAGCCAAAGGTCGCGATGGCTTGGGACATTGTCGACAGTTTGCGGTTCCGCGGCTCCTATTCAGAGGGGTTCCGTGCACCAAACCTGGAGCAAACCAACACCAAGACCTATGGACGCTTGGCAACCAATAACGACTTCATTCGTTGTGAGGCTGATTTGCGGGCACGCCGGATTACGACATTTGGGGCCTGTTCACGCAGCATAGGCTATTCGCTTCTGTTGTCGGGCAATCCGGACCTGCAGCCTGAAGAAAGCACAAACGCGTCATTTGGCTTGGTCTTCCAACCAAAATTCCTGCCTGATTGGGCCGGCAATTTCACCTTCACAGTGGACAAATGGCGGATTGAACAAGAGCGTATCGTGGGCCTGTTTGGCGGCTCCAACGGCGTCGTGCAAGATTATCTCGACCGCCTCGGTGGACGGTCAAACCCACTTGTAACACGCGCTGCACCCAATGCAGACGATATCGCTTTGTTTGCGGGCACCGGGATCACGCCCGTTGGCCAAATCATCTCGGTTAGTGATCGGTTCGTCAATTTGCTGCCACAAGAAGTTGAAGGGCTCGACCTGGGCGTCCGGTGGCGCTTGAAAACCAAAACTGCTGGGACGTTCCGTGTCAGCCTCAATGCCTCGAACTTGACCAAGTTCGGGCGCGAGCCGGGACCAGCTGTCGATGCCTTGTTTGCGGCACGCGCGGCAGGCACCATCAATGCGGCAACGCCTTTGCCAGAATCGTCCAATCTGCTGGGTCTGAACGGCCGCCCCGAATGGCGCGGCTCGGGCTCCCTGACCTGGAGCCGTGGTGAGTTCCAAATTGGCGTCTTCACCCAATATATTAGTGCTGTGGATGAGACCGGCTTTGTAGACACCAATGGTGTGCCATGGGAAGTCGATGCCCAATTGACTGGCAATCTCTATTTCCAGTTTGAACCAAAGGCGAAGCAAGGTTGGGCATCAAACACCAGCTTCCGCGCCGGGGTTCGCAACTTAACCAATGAGAAGCCGCCATTGGCCTCATCCGGCTATCTGGGATCGCTGTATCGTCCTTATGGACGCTACCTCTATTTCAGTACCTCGAAGTCGTTCTAGAATAATGCAGCAACTGAGGGACGGGGCGTAATGCGTCAAAGCAAACAAGATCAGCTTTGTTTGGCAAGGTTCCTGCTGACACTGGTCTTGCTCCTTTGTCTTGTTCGCCCCGCTTCACTTTGGGCGCAAACGACCACGCCTGGGCAACAGAGTGCAACGCCTTGCCCTGCGTTTTTGCCGAAGCAGAACCAATGCTTCACGGGTATGTCTAGCGCTGGTGCGCCCTTCTTCATCGCCATGCCAAAGGATTGGAACCAAAATCTGATCCTGTTCGCCCATGGTGGTCCGCGCCTTGGAGCACCGAAATTGGCGGAGACGATTGAGGATTTGGAGCGCTTTCAAATGATGGTGTCTGAAGGCTATGCTTGGGCAGGCACCACTTATCGACGGGGTGGCTATGGCGTTCGGTCTGCGGCCGAGGACATGGACCAGCTGCGCACTTTGACGTGGCAACATTTTGGAAGACCAAGACGCACCATCCTGCATGGGCAATCCTGGGGCGGAAATGTAGCGGCAAAAGCGGCCGAACTTTATGCGATGGATCTTAAAGGCAGGCGCAATTTTGATGGCTTGATCCTAACCAGTGGGGTCTTGGCTGGGGGCACGAAAGCGTATCGCCTGCGGTCTGACTTACGGGCGGTCTATCAATATTATTGTCGCAACCACCCAAGACCAGACGAAGCCCAATATCCAGTTTGGCAAGGCTTGCCAGCTGGCACCACCATGACACGTGCCGAGTTGGCCGAGCGTGTGCGCGAATGCACCGGTGTCGGGTCTCCGGCAGCACAGCGAACTGCGACGCAAAAGGCCAATCTTAGCAACATCACTAAGGTTCTATCGATCAAGGAAGACCAAATCCTTCCCAATCTGGCTTGGGCAACCAATACATTTCAGGACATGATTTTGCGTTTGAATGGACGCAATCCATTTTCAAACCAAGGCATAGTTTACAAGGGTTCTGATAATGATCGAGCCTTGAATGCGGGTGTGGAACGCTTCACCGCTGACCAGATCGCTGTCGCAGAACTCGCCTATGATAGTGACTTGAGTGGCTTGATCGTGGCCCCGGTCATCACTCTTCATGGCATTCATGATCCGGTTGCCTCTGTATCCCATCAAGTGGCCTATCGGCGCACGATTGAGCAGGCTGGTCGTGGTGACCTGTTAGTGCAGAGCTTTACCGACGAAGCGGAGCATAGTCGCCTAAGTGTGCCAGCTTATCCGACGATCTTTAGCGCTCTCATGAATTGGATCGACAAGGGGCAAAAGCCTACTCAAGCGAGCATCAAGGCAGCGTGCCCAGCATTTGCCGAAAAATACCGTGAACCTTGCTTGTTTGTCCTGCCTTTTTCACCTATGCCTCAATATTAGGTTGGCTTTGACGCCAAGACTTGAGCCAGCCGAGCCGCTCGAATGTCGACGATCGCCTGGTTCAGTTTGGTCGCAAAGAAAGCATCACAGCCAAGGCAAACATTGGCAACCTCGCGGCCTTTACCGTCAATTTGGACCGAAGCTGCGCGGTAATCCTCCCTGCTCCAACCCAAAGTCAGACCCATGGCTTCTGGGTCGCCCGCATTGATGGCTTCAAATGCTGGATGACCCTTCAGACTATCAAGGATATCGACCAGCTTTTCCTCGGTTAGATTGCCAAGTGGGGCTTTGGTCTTAAGACAACAGGGGTAGATTGACCCATCAGGCTCGATGGCGACTTCGCTTCCGGTTTGCCCGTGATTGAGAAAGTTCTTGCCGCCGCTCCAGCGCGCGCAGAAGTTCGTTTCATAGGTCGCATCGGACAAGCCATTAGCCCACGCCCGTCCTCTCGGCCACAACTCGCCAATCCAAAGATCGGGCTGGGCACCGAAGAAGAGGAAATAGGGGCCTTTACCCCGTTCTGACCGAGTGGGTGCCGGGGTTTTAAGTTTGGGGTCGCGCTGCCCGCCTAGCCCGACTTCTTGGACACCAAATTGCCCCATCATCGCGCGTATCTTGTCCATCAACTTGAACTTTTTATTGCCTTCAAGACCAACGTGGTAGTCATCAATCGAGGCAATCGCGATGGTCCCAACTCCACGTGCTAGCATCGCTTCGATATGCTCAGGCTTTAGAATATCACCGGTTGTTTGAATGGAGATATGAGGCGCTTTCGCCCCCCACCGCCGTTGAATGGCTTCTAGTACCGGATAAAATAGTTCTTCACGAACGCCATCGATCAAGAGCTCGCCGCCCGCCAGCACCAACAGTCCTTGTCTGCGCCGCGATGGGTCTTTAGGATCCGCGTAGGTAAAATCGTCAGGCAAATTGTCGAGGATTGCCTCGTAGGCGGACTGACCTTCCGCTACAACCCGCTTTAAATTATCGCGCACATAGGGTCGAAACCGATCATCATAACAATGGATACATTTTCGGTGGCAAGCCCAGGTCAGAACCCAATAAATCGCTTCCATAATCGTTCCTAATTGTGCTCGAGTCCGTGTCGCTCGCTTGCCTCAAGGCACGATTAGCATGAATAAGAAGACGGCAAATAAGACAAGATGCAAGGCCCCTTGCATAACGGTTGTTCGTCCTGTCGAGAGAGATAATGTCGAAACCAGAAGCGTCAGCAATAGCAAAACTGTGTTGGTAGGATTGAGGCCCAATGCCAAGTTCCAGTCGAAAATCAGTGCAAGCCCCGCGACGACAGGGATTGTCAAGCCAATCGTTGCCAAGGCAGAACCTAGAGCGAGGTTGAGGCTGGTTTGCAAGCGATTGGCCCTCGCCGCGCGAACAGCCGCGATGCCTTCCGGCAATAGAACTAATCCTGCAATAATTACCCCAACGACGGCTTTTGGAGCACCGACTTTTGCCACCAAACCTTCGACTGTGGGGGCCAAAGTCTTAGCAATCCAAACCACAGCGACCAAGGACACAAGCAGGAACAGGCCACTGATAAGGGCCAATCTGTCTGATGGCAGCGGCGCTTGGGTAGGCTCAGCGCCACTTGGCTCTGTCTCATCAGGTAGGAAATACTCTCGATGTCGGATTGTCTGCACTAAAACGAATGTGGCATAGAGAACTAGAGAGACTGTCCCTACAAAAGCCAATTGAGCTGGCGCGAAAATGGGGCCGGGGAGGGTAGTGACGTAATTTGGCAGCACAAGGGTGATGATGGACAGAGCAGCCAATGTGGCCAGCGCAGCGCTAACACCAGTTTGCATGTAGGCTTGCTCGCCATGACGCAGACCACCTAGCAACAGACAAAGTCCAATAACGCCATTGAGGATGATCATGATGGCAGCCATCACCGTGTCTCTCGCTAGCCCCTCTGTGCCTGGTCCGCCAGCGAGCTTAATCGAAACAATCAGCCCAACCTCGATGATGGTAACCGCCACAGCAAATAGAAAGGTACCAAAGGGCTCCCCTACCTTATGGGCGATGACTTCGGCATGATGGACAGCGGCCAGTACACAGGCAAATAAAGCAAACCCTAGACCCACCAACACAAAAGGCGATGAAATGATCATATAAGCGGCAAACAAGGCCCATCCCGCCAGAGGGGCAAGCAAAGTCCATTTTGGAATAAAGGCTAAAGTCTTGATCATTTAAGGTCCCGAACCTAGTGCGGAGATCGACGGATCAAGGCTTGCACCAACAAGTCCTTCGCGTCCGCCAATACAGAAGCACAAAACCGTGATCATGAAGCCTACAATATTTCGAAGACCATTCATACCGATCCGGTCACCATTTCAAGGATGGAACGTTCCGTTAGGCTCGTGCGTCTGTCGCTGGAAGTATCCCAGTTGCTCGCGCATGGCGACCATAAACCAGTTCGAACAAGGGCCCCGCCATGAGGGTTGTCACAATCGCCATCACGACCATGATCGAAAACAGGGCTGGTTCTATTATGCCGCGTTGCAGGCCAATATTGAGAATGATCAACTCCATCAGGCCACGAGCATTCATCAAAGCCCCAATGCCCATCGCCGTTCGATTGTCTTCCCCCGTTGCCCGTGCCGCCACATAGCAGGCAAGGCCCTTAGCCGCGATGGAAATCACCAAGATGACCAGCGCGATAAAGAAGAGATGCCAAGTGTTCACGAGGGTCAATTGGGTGTGCAAGCCAGAATAGGTGAAGAAGAGCGGCAGCAGCATCACGGCGGTGACCGGCTCGAGCTTCTCCCGCAAGGTTTCAGAGAATTTGCCCTTGGGCATGACAGCGCCCAAAACAAAGCCACCAAAGACCGCATGAATGCCTGCAATATCCATCGCGAAGGCACACAGTGCAAACGCGATCAGGACATAGGCAAGGCTAATCTCACTAATCCCGCCGTCGCGTTCCATCATCTTTGCCAAGGGAGCGGTCAGCTTCTGGCCAAACAAAGCCATGAAAATGGCAAAGGCAAAGGCAGCCCCGATCGCAATTACAGCAACCATCGGGCCGCCACCAAAGCTGGCGAGTACGATAGCCAGCACACACCATGCACCGGCGTCATCGATTGCGCCTGCCGAGAGTGCGAGGGTTCCCAGCGGCGATTTGCTCAAGCCCTTTTCATGGATAATCCGCGCCAGCATCGGGAATGCGGTAATGGCGATGCAAGCACCCATAAAGAGTTGGGCTTCCCACGTAGCCAGTTTGTCATTGAATAATCCAGGTGTCTGCATAAGCCACGGGGTAATGAGAAAAGCACAAACGAAGGGAACGGCAATGCCTGAAATCGATACCGCGGCAGCGCTCTTGGCCCGTGACGCAAAATGCGAAACATCAAACGTCAAACCGACAATGAACATGTAAAGACCGACGGCGAGCTGCGCGCCGACAAACAAAATCGGCTTGGATTCCGGCGGAAAAATCAGGCTTTGAAGTTCAGGGGCCAATAACCCGAACAAGGAAGGCCCCAAACACACACCCGCGATCATCTCGCCCACGACTTGGGGTTGCCCAAGAAAGCGTTTGCCAATCCAGCCAAAAACCCGGCACGCCAAAAGGATCAGGGCCAATTGGGCAAAAAAGGCAATACTTAGGTCCTGCGGGGTCATATAGGCCTATCTCTCCAAGTCTGGTTCGACTTTCGGCCTCGCTTCTGCCAGAGGCGAGCCACCCGCACAAGCCAAGTGGCGATGATGCCAACAGAGGGTCAAGACCAAGCCTAAGCCGACTCGGTCGACAAGACTCAGCAGCAAGACCTATCTCGCGAGACGTGTTCTGTATGATAAAACAAGCTAGGCCGTTAGAAGGCGACTAGAAAGTCCATCAAGTTTCAGTGATCTACTTTTGATCAGGGTCCAAGTGGATCCAATCCCGTTCCAGTAACTTGGATGAAGCAAACAATAATGCAGCCGCAATGAGGTAAAAGCTACTGCCGCAAAGGATAGAATAGCGCAGCGACTCCTCGCCAAATCGGGCGCTTAATCCGTCTGACATGGCACCTAAGAGCAAGTCTCCTAGACCAATGCCGACTAGATTATTGATGAGGAGGAAAAGGGCAGAAGCGGTTGCCCGCATATTGGGTGGCACGATGCCTTGAAATGCGGCCAGAACAGGCCCGAGCCAGGCAAGTCCCAAGGCGGTCGGAATAAGAAACACGAAGAACGACACCCAAATGGAGTCAGACAAAATACCAAACGCGAAGAATGGTGTTGTGGCAACAAATGCTAGCGCAGGAACAAGGGCATAAGCGCCTTTATTCTTCGCTCCAAAGCGATCCCCCAATTGACCACCCAGCCAGATACCAATCAGGCCGCCAACCAGCACAATCGTGCCATAAAAGTAACCTGCATAGAGGAGGGGGCCTGCGCCTGCGGGGATCATCCAATCCGGCAGCCAAGACATGGCTTTGCCTAAGTCTTCACCCCAAGAGCGCACGAAGAAAGCTGGCAGCCACGCAAACAAGCCATAGCCCATCATCGAAGAAGATGCGGCTCCTAAAGAAAGGGTCCAGAAGCTTGGCTTTTTGACCAAGACAGACATGACTTCGCGCAGTTTTGCTGGGGCGACTTTGGCCCCTGGTGGATCATAGCGACCGCGCACGGGCTCGTGCATGAGGATCTTAAAAATCGGGGCGAACAAAACACCCATTAAGCCAACAATAATAAAAGCCCATCGCCAATCCAAAACCGTGGCAATCACGCCCCCAAAGATAATACCAACAGCGGAGCCAATCGGAATCCCGAAAGAATAAGCCGCCATGGCGCGCCCACGCCGTTCAGGCGGATAATAATCTGACAACAGGGAATAAGCAGGCGCAACGCCGCCGGCTTCTCCTACTCCAACCATCAGCCGAGCGGCGAATAATTGCCAAAAATTCTGCGCAAGACCACATAGCGCCGTCATGGCGCTCCATAGCGTCAGCGCAATGGTCATGATCCATGTCCGGTTAAACCGATCCGCCAACAAAGCGATAGGTACCCCCAAGGTCGCATAGAATAACGCAAAAGACAGGCCGCGCATGAGGCCTAATTGGGTATCACTTAACCCAAGTTCTTTTTGAATCGGGATCGACAAAATTCCAATGATCTGCCGGTCCAAGAAGTTGAAAGTATAGACGATGACCAAAAGGGTCAGAACAAGCGTGCGATAGGCAGGGCTTGGATCATTGGCCTGTGTGGGTTGCATGGTCACCTCTGTAGGGGAAAACAAAATGCCCCCGGATTTCGCCGGGGGCACCAAGGGCTTCGGGGGGATTAGAATTTAGCAGAAAGGCTCAAGGTCACCGTCTTTGGCGGACCATAGAAGCTGTTTTGCACATTGCCGAAAGTTGCCCCAGCAAAGGAGTAACCGCCGACTTTGTAGCGCTCGTCGGTCAAGTTGCGACCTGTCAACGCCATACGGAACACACCGTCTTCGCTGTTCCAACCGATACCCGCATCAACCAAGGTCACGGAGTCTAATTGGTCCACCAATGGATTGACGAATTCAAACATGCTGTATTCGCTGCGGTAAGAGCCCGACAACGTTGCATCCAGCGAACCCATGTTGCCAAGGTCACGCGTATATTTGAACGCGACATTTCCATTCCACTCCGGCGTGTTTTGGAACACAGCGGTCGGGGCCAGATTGATCGGGGTGAGGACGCCCCCTACCAAGGTGAAGCTGCGGAATTCATTGAACTCCGCATCGGTATAGCCGAGCCCAAAGGTCATCGACAAATTGTCGGTGAAGCGGGCACCACCTTCTAGTTCAAAGCCCTGAATGGTTGAAGAACCGGCATTGTCAACAAAGCTTGCGATACCAGCGGCTAATGTTGGCTCTTGGCGTGTGATTTGCTGGCCTTCATACTCGGCCCGGAAGACAGCAGCGGCAAAGTTAGCGCGACCATCAAACAAGCTGCCTTTTAGGCCCACTTCATACGAGTTCACGTATTCAGGCTTATAGCCATCAACCGTCTTTGGCGTGAGAACGGCGTCACCGCGCATGTCAAAGCCACCCGACTTAAACCCTTCCGAATAGGCCGCATAAGCGGTGAGCGCATCACTGAATTCATAGGATACGCTGACGCGTGGGCTAAAGTCATTGAAGTCTTTTGAGTTGGTATAATTGGACCGTAACAGGCCAGCGATTGCTGCCGTGTTGCCAAACAAAGGCGAGCCAAGGCCTGTGAAGTTTTGCCGATAGACTTGGCCAGTGCGCGAGTCTTCGGTGTAACGCCCACCAACCGATACCGACAAAGCGTCCGTGACATCAAACGAGAAGTCGCCATAGGCTGCAAAGCTTTCGGTATCGACTTTGCCAGAGGTTGCAATGGTCAGATTGGCGATGCCGACAATGGTGTCAAAGGCACCCGAGGCCTCTGCATCAAGATAATAAAGGCCAAACACGCCGTTCAAGCGCTCACCCGTTACCAGCAATTGTAATTCTTGGCTGAATTGTTTGTCGTCATAGAGGGCCGGAACATCGAGTGCTTTGACTTGGTTGGTATCAAAGTCAATCAAGCTATTGCTTGCGCCTTCGCGGCTTGCAGTGATGGATTTCACGGTGAGGCGGTCATTGATTTTCCACTCACCCGTCAAAGACCAGCCCGAAGTTTCAACCGAGTTTGCGCTGCCGATGCCAGCATCCGTGTCGTAGACGTTAGGCAGAATAGCAACGCCTGTGGTTAGGCCAGCACCAGCCGCTTCGCGGTGGCCATGTTTGGCGTTTGAATCGTCTATGACCTTATCATAAGCGAAGCGGAAATAGAGGCTTTCGCTGGGTTCCCACTCAGCACTTAAGCGGCCAGCGGTAACGTTCTTATCATAGTGCTCCGCACCGGTTGTGATGTTCTTGCCATAACCGTCGCGCTGGTAGCGTGCTAAGGCACCACCTACCCGGAAGGTGTCGGACAAAGGCGTCGAGCCACTGATGATGGCATCAATCTGGCCATAGCTACCCATATTCAAGCGGGCATTCAAAGCGGGTTCTGAGGCAAGCTTGCGCGTCACATATTTAATCGCGCCACCAATGGTATTGCGGCCATAAAGCGTACCTTGGGGACCGCGCAAAACCTCGATCCGGCTAATGTCGAAGATGTCCAACACGGCACCTTGTGGGCGAGCGATGTAAACATCGTCGACATAGAGGCCAACACCGGGTTCAAAGCCCCACAATGGGTCTTGTTGACCGACACCACGAATGAAGGCGATGAGGGTTGAGTTCGACCCACGCGCGACTTGAACGGTCGCGTTCGGGGCTGATTGCTGCAGCACCGTGATGTCAGGTGCGCCCGTTGCTTCTAGAGATGCGGCACTCAACGACGTCACAGAAATGGGGACATCTTGCAAAGCTTCATCGCGCCGGCGGGCGGTGACCACAACAACTTCGGCGGCTTCGTTGCTGGGTGCTGCCGTTGCCGTTGCCGTTTGTGCTAACGCTGGGCTGATAAAGCCCACGCTGGTTAGCGCGCTGGCGCTTAACAATAGGCTCGAAAAAGTCTTGATGGCTGTATTCTTCATAGTTAGTTCCTCCGGGGTTTTTATTAGGCGGTAATGTGCTGGCAAAGCGTCGGGGCCGGGGGGCCCCGCTTGGCCAGGGTACTCAGGTGGGCATTGAACGCTTCGGGGGCCTCAAGGTTAGGCGCATGGCCAACATCATCAAGCACAATGGCCCGACACTGCGGCATTAGACGGGCGATCTCATGACCGACCGTTTTAGGGTACAGTACGCTACGCCCGCCGTGGATTGCGAGGGCAGGGACTTGAATTTGTGCGAGCTGCGCGCGGGCATCAAATTGCATAAGCGAGAGCCAAGCCTGCGATGCGGATTCTGGGTCAGCTTGAGCGGCAAGAGCTGCCATTGCTGTCCTAATCTCGGCCTTTGGTTCTGCAAGGATGCGATCGAGAAATAAATCACAATAGCCTGTCCAGTCGCTGCGCATAGCTTGAACGGCAAGCTCAATGGTCTCGCGTGTCATGCTGGTAGATAGCGCAAAATCCCAGCCATCTTCTGGCGCGACGCGGGGTGACATATCGATACTGACAAGCGCCTTCAACCTTGCTGAGCTAGTTGCCGCCAGTTGCCATGCAACACTGGCCCCCATCGACCAACCAACCAAAACCACGTCCGACAAATCCAAGTCTGTGATCAGGCCGCGCATTAAGTTCGCCATGGTGGCGATGGTGTTACGGGCTTCCGCTACTGAACTATCTCCAAATCCAGGGAGGTCCGGGGCGATGATTTCAAAGCCATGGTCAATCAAAGCCAATTGTGGGGCGAACGATAGACCGCCCATGGCCCAACCATGAATGCAAACCAGTGGACGCCCCACGCCGGCGCGATGAACCATGATGGCTTCACCGCCAAAGGTCATGACATCATGACGCCCATTGTGGGCGGCCCATGCTTGGTCGAAGACGGTTTGCATCTCCAATGGCTCGTGCCTCCCCTCAGCTGGTGATAGACTCACTTGGTCTGCCCGGATCAAATCGGGACTTGTTCTTTCTCTAACTCGTGGCATAAGTTGAAATATGAATCAACATTCAATTTTTAAATCAACATCCATCAAACCGGCACCAAAGACACCCAAGACCCGCAAGGGATTGGCGACACAAGCAAAACTGCTTGAAGCTGCCGAGGCCGAGTTTGGGGAACGGGGCTATCATGATGGCTCTATTGTCGAAATTACCCGCCGTGCAGGTGTTGGGCTCGGCACATTCTATGTCTATTTCGAATCAAAAGAGGCGGTGTTTCGCGCCCTTGTGACCCACATGGGGCACGAAACGCGCGCCTATATTGCCCAACAGGTAGAACAAGCCCCGGACCGATTGAGCGCAGAGCGCATTGGCATGCGCGCCTTTTTCGAATTCGCCCGCGCACATCGCAATCTCTACAAGATCGTCATGGAGTCCCAATTCGTTGCCGAGGACAGCTATCGCGCTTATTATGATACGTTTGCCGAAGGCTATCGACGCAACCTGCAAACCGCGGTTGATCGGGGCGAGATTCGGCCTGGCGACGCCGACATTCGGGCTTGGTCATTGATTGGTTCGTCGGTATTTTTAGGCATGCGTTACGCCATTTGGGATGACCAGTCGGATTTAGAGGCTGTGGTTGATGCAGCTCTTGATATGATTGAGCGCGGTCTTTCGCTGGGAACCAAGCCATGAAGCTTATGACCAACCTTTTAGCGCGCCGGGCAGAGTTAACGCCAAATCGACCCGCGATGACGGATTTGGTCAGCGGTCAAACCTGGACTTATCATGCCTTCCATGACCGTGTGTTGCGCCTTGCCAGTGTGCTCCTCGCTCATGGGGCGCAAGACGGTGCAAGGGTCGCGGTGCTTTGCCGAAATCGCATTGGCTTTTTTGAAGTCCTGTTTGCCGCTGCAAATACGGGCGCGATTGTTACGCCCCTGAACTGGCGCGCGCCCCTACCAGAACTGGCACCATTAATCAGTCAAGCCGAGCCCGTTTTAGTCCTATGCGGGCAAGAAGATTTGGACGTCGCAACAGATTTGGCGTTGGCCTCAAATGCAACGCTGATCAATTTCGACGATCCAACTGATGAAGGCTATGAAGCCAAATTGACCCAATCGCCAGTGTCTGAAGCGCGTCGCCATTGGGCGTTTGATGACATCTGGTACCTCCTATACACCTCGGGCACGACAGGGCAGCCCAAAGCGGTGATCCAGACTTATGGCATGGCGCATGTGAACGCCGTCAATGTGGGTCAGGCGATTGATCTGAGCAGCCAAGATGTCACTTTGAATTTCCTGCC
>JBEAVQ010000172.1:0-3316 GCA_041160865.1 Pseudomonadota bacterium
TGCCATCCATGTTGGCCTCCATCACCAACATCAATGGTGAATCACATCACACCTGATTTGGGAATACACTCGATTCCTTTTTCAAAAAAACTGCTCTAGAATGACAATCCAGAAAGCAGACATGGGTTTATCCCTTCAAAAATTGGGCTAAGACTCACTTGTCTGGCACGCGAAAACAACCCTTTTGTTTAGATACTCGAAGGTCCGCGCGCCCCAAAAAACACCCTCGACCTTCATCAGTATTCCGCTGCTTTCAGCAAGTTCAGTGATCGGCTCCAAACTCCCCTAAGCTGCCCATCTGATTTCCGCAATTTCCTATTAGGCACAAATACGCCGGACGTAGGCGGTAAATGGGTAGTTTGCTGTTTCCCGTAAGGAGCATATTACAAGCCGGAGGATGGCTGCCCTTTATGCGCACTGAGTGAGCTGAGCCCGTGCTAACTTGTGTCGATACAAGAATGTCTAAGTTGGTTAGCATAAGGGCGAGGCAGTAAAAGCAAGGAGGAGCTCACTTTGGCGAGGGTTTTCACGCGCGAAGAATTTTACGAACTCGTCTGGTCTAAGCCAATGACCCATTTAGCCAAAGAGTTTACAATCTCTGATGTTGCGCTTCACAGGATTTGTAAGAAGCATGATATTCCAAACCCACCGCTTGGCTGGTGGGCCAAGAAGGCAGCTGGAAAAAGCGTAACTCAAACTCCGCTGCCGAAAGCCAATGTGGCCCACTTGAGCAGGATCACCATTGCAGATGGGGATGCACTGCTACCCATCGTTGGGCCGCTTTGGTCTAGAGTCTTTGGCCTCGCTCGTGTCCGGTGGGCTGGTGTCACCGGCTGAGATTGCCAACATAATCGGTGGGATATTCCCGATTGCGCTGTGAGGTCTGTCCTCAGTGTAGTATCTACGCCAGTCCTCCAACTTTTCGCAAGCATCTTGCAGGGACAAGAACCAGTGAGCGTTCAAACATTCAGCGCGGAACTTGCCAGTCTTGTCATCATGATCAGGCCAGCTGCAGCCCAAGCCTGGGGCGCGCACGCATGGGTATAGGCAATGGGTGGTCTGGTGGGCGTTCGAGCAAAGCCAGCCACCAGTTCTGGCAGCGAATTACCGGGCATGTTCAGGGCGAGTGACACAAGCCCTTCTGCGACGAGCTGAACTTCGTCCTTAAAGCCATATCGCGCGAGCCCAGCTCCAAAAAGGGCTGTGTCATGTGGCCACACACTACCGTTATGATAGGACACCGGATTATAGCGCTTTTCGCCACTCCCAAGTGTGCGCAAGCCCCAGCCTGTCCAGCATTCGGGCTGAAACAGGGAGGCGACAAGGATGGGTGCAATGTCATCTGGGACAATACCACACCACAAAAGATGGCCTGGATCGGACGAGTGCACGCGCAAAGGCCGATCCTCGGCATCGAGTGCCATCGCATAGGTGTTTAGTTCTGGTAGCCAGAAAAGTGCATGGAAATTGTCTCGAAGTCGCGCGGCTCGCTCTTTGCAGTCGTTTGCGTTCTCGCTGTCCCCCGCCAAGGCAAACAGGTCTGACGCAGCGATAAACGCCGCATAAGCATATCCTTGAACCTCCGCCACAGCCAATGGCGCTGAGGCCGGTGAGCCATCTGCGTGGTTCATGGAATCGTGCGAGTCTTTCCACGATTGCACGGTTAGCCCGGAGCCAGAAGGCTTGAACCTGATCAGGCCTTCTGAAGTCTGGCAGTTCACGAGCCAGGATAAAGCTTTCGACCAATTGTCTTGAAGTTCGACGGCAATCGCAGCGTCGCCTGTTTCGCGGACATAGTGCCCAAGCGCCATGATGAACAAGGCGGTCGAGTCAACAGATCCATAATAGCGCCCAAATGGCACAGCACCCGTCCGGCTCAACTCGCCACGCCTGATCTCGTGCAATATTTTGCCTGGTTCTTCCTCGCGGAACGGATCGATCCGTGTTCCCTGATGGTGGGCGAGGAACCTGAGGATGGATTGGCTGATATCGGCGTTTTGGGGTCCTATCATCATGGAAGTGATGAGCGCGTCACGACCGAAGAAATTGACGAAGTTTGGCAAGCCGGCGGCCGGATATGGGCCAAATCGGGTTGGCATGAGTAGCGTCCTCAAGTCCATTACGGCTTGGTCATACGCTTTTTGCCAGTCCGGGCTTGGGAGATCGAGAGCATTGCGGGTCAGAAACTCGGCTTTGTCAGGCAAGGAAGCAAAGCTTGAAATGTCTTCACTTGGTAGGCCGCTATGCTGGATTTGCGCCCTTACCTGGATTTCGCGCCTCTCGCCCGGAGCGAGTTTCAGGGTCCATGCTTTTTCTTGCAAAGGCGGCTGGAAGGCAATTTTCAAGGTCGAAACCACGCCATCAGATGCTTGCCTCGTAAAGGTTCGGGTTGATGGCGTTTGGATGTCCACAATCGGGGTGGCGGCGTCGAGGGCCTTCTGCGCCCAGATCATGAACACATCTCGGAAATCAGCTTCCAGATCAAGCCGGATCGTGAGGGTCTGGTCGTCCAAGCTGGTATTGGTGATGAGTAACTGGTCTGTCACCCCATCGCTTAACACCCGAAGCTGTCGTTCGATGCCTATAGTTTGAACCTTATGGTCATTCACCTCGGCAAAATACTGGAAAAGCTCGTTGGCACTTCCTTTAGAAGCGAGGCGCGAAACAGCACCCAAGTCCCAGCGCCAGACTGATAACCAGCGCGTATCGCGCTGGAAAATGCCAGACCCGGTTCCGCCAATCTCACCTGTCTCTTGGGCGACAAGATAAGTGTCACCTTCCTTCAGTTTGATCATCGATCAGCGGCCCCATCAAACGTATGCATACATGTTGACATATATAAATCCCGTGTCATGTTCCAAGTCAAGGGCGCTAACTTACCTGCAAGTGATGAAAGCTCGCATGAGCAAGGGTGAGTGCCATGATCACACTGGGGAAAGCCATGACAGTTTCAAAGAAGTCCGCTTTGCGGCGCAAATGCTCACATGTATCCTTGCTCGTCGCGGCTGCTTTGTCGGGCGGTGCCTTGTTGGTAAGTCCAGCCTTGGCGCAATCCACAAGCGGCCAGAATTCTGCGGCAGAAGAAGCCGGTGAAGTCATTATCGTGACGGCCACTAAGCGCGGGCAAACTGTTTTGCAGGCCCCTCTGTCAGTTTCGGTGGTGACATCTCAGACGATCGAAGACAGCGGTGCCACCAACATGTCAGAACTTGCGACTTTGATTCCGAGTTTGGTGATTTCAAACAGCCAAGGCCCCGTTCAGTCCAATGTCGGTATACGCGGCGTGACAACGGCAGGCGGTAGCGCGGCCCTGGAG
>JBEAVQ010000173.1:0-3312 GCA_041160865.1 Pseudomonadota bacterium
CAACTGGTACCTATGACAATACATTGATTGTCTTTTTGAGTGACAACGGTTGCCCCAGCTATATTGGCGGTGCTTGCTCCAATGCGCCACTCCAAGCCTGGAAAGGCTACCCTTGGGATGGGGGCATTAGGGTGCCTTTTCTTGTATCCTGGCCACGATCAATAGCTCCAGGTGTCTACTCTAATCCTGTCAGCACGTTGGATATTGCCGCAACTGCTGCGGCTGCAGCCGGCGTTGCCCATCCGGGCGCAGAGGGGCGTAACCTCGTTAGCCAGGTAATGGATCCTGCGGCGCATTCAAGTCGGGCACTATTCTGGCGCATGGGACCCACTCGAATCGTCCGCGAAGGACGTTGGAAATTGGTGGTTGTTAATCGTTCGGCACCGGTTGGCGGTGCACCGGCCAATCGGGCGACTGACGATCTCTCCAGATCGATGAGGCCTGACGGGGTGCCGGCCGTCGTGTCTGCGCTAGGACAATGGACGCTTCTCTACGATCTGGAGGTCGACCCCGGTGAAAAGTTCAATCTGGCGGAACGTCATCCCGAAAAGGTCAAGGAACTTCTACAAAAGTGGGATCAGTGGAATGCGGGGAACATTGAGCCTCAATGGACAAGTCGACGAGGTGTGGCCGCTGAAGTCGAAAATATGTGGGTCGAGATGTTCAATTGAGCGATGGCGATGCATATGAAACTCCTCTCCCGTCGAAGTGCTGTTGGAGGGCTCCTTGTGGTTGGAGCATGCAGGTCCATTCGGCGGCAAGTCTTGGAAGAGAGAACCCTCGTCAATGGCCGTAATGGCGTCATTGAGGTACTTGTCGTTGGCCCCAGTGACGCTCCGGCAATTGTCATGATTCCCTCCCTTGGCCGCGGTGCCAGTGACTTCCGATTGCTTGCAAACGCAGTCGCAGATGCTGGATTTCGAGCGATATGTCCCGAGCCCCGCGGCTTTGGGAGGTCCGCGTCCTACTCAGCAGACGTGCGGCTCAACGATTTGGCAGATGATGTTGCTGATGTCATCGAGAGCAGCACGGACAAGCGACCGGTAATTGTCCTTGGTCACGCATTCGGCAATCGAGTTGCAAGAATGAGCGCAGCTCTTAGGCCAGATCTGGTGCGGGCTGTCATCCTGCTGGCAGCTGGCGGGAAGGTCGCGATGGCCCCGCATATAGAGCAATCTCTGCTGGCGTCATTCTATCTTTCCTTGCCCGAGGCAGAGCGCATGGGTCATGTTGCCCGAGCATTTTTCGCGCCTGGTAATGAGCCAACCGCTTGGCGGGATGGTTGGCGGCGTGACGTGGCCGAGGCTCAAATAAACGCGAGCCAACGCACGTCTGTGGACAAATGGTGGGGGGCAGGACAGGCATCGATCCTAGTCGTGCAACCGTTACAGGACGTCCTTGCCCCTCCAGAAAACGCAGATGCAGTGCGAGAGGCCGCGCCGGGACGCGTTCAGATTATCCAAATCGACCGCGCTGGCCACGCGCTCCTGCCAGAACAGCCAGATGCAGTCGCACGTGCAGTGATCGGGTTTGCAAAGCAGGTTTCCAATTCAAGCAAATGACACTGCTAGGTCTAGGAACTCAATGTGATAACTAGCGAAAACTTAAGGCCCTCACGACCCTAATCGACCACTGATGCGCGATTGGGGTCCGTCATAAAGCTGCCGGTAGGCACGCCATCGAGGTGAAACGTTGCAATTAATAGAGATACTAGGCTACGCAGCGTCGGCAGCCTCGGGCGGTGCATTCTTGCCGCAAGCAATCCGCGCGTTACGAACTCGCCAAACGCACGATCTGTCTTTGACTGCGGTAGCACTTGGAGCGGTTGGAACGGTGCTCTGGTCAGCATACGGGGTAGCAATTGGCAGCGGGCCTGTGACGATTTCCAACTTGATCGTTATGCCGTTTGCAATGGCGACACTGTACATGAAGCTCCGACTGGGTTGACTGTGACCGGGTCATTTTCGAACTTCGGGCAAAGTTTTGGTTAACCCCAAACACGGCGGCGTCAACAAATAGGAGTCTCACAATGAACGCGGGATCCCACGGGCTCAGGTCACCGCAGCACGCGACCTCGGCTTCACTCATATCATCGCCGCACGAATTTGGTTCCAGAGTTTGTCAACATGACCTAGCATCATAGCAAACTGGCATGCGAGTTTAGTTGCTTCCCTTGTTGCCTGGCTGCGTGCGTCGATCCTCCAGGCGAGTCCGTCCCTGCTTTAGTTCCTGGGGCGAAAGATTCCCGTTTCGATCACTATCCATGATTGCAAATCCCTGCTCGCGAAAGCCAGCAGCAAGCCATTCAGCGCGGGAGATCATACCATCTTTGTTTGCATCAATGTCAGGAGCCGCAGCGCGGGCACGGTTGCTTTGCTCACTCGGGATTTTCGCAGCAACTGGCATCGCGTTGTGCGGAACGGACATCCCTTTGCTCTCATTTGCTCCAATCACCGAATGCGATGGCACTGGCACTCGCTGCTTATCTTTAAAGAATGTCCACACGCGGTCAGCGCCTTTAAAGGCCTGAATTGGGGTATTTTCCTGGCGATTGGACTTGCTACCTGGCCATCCGTGACCACCAGCTGAGTCTACAACCACAACTGTTTCAGCGCCTGCCGGGCCAGCAGAAAACACTCGAGTGGTAACTGTCCCGACTTGCTCGACGACCGGTACTGACTTTGACCCATTAGCGGCCACCCAGAATGATACCGTCTCCTCAAGCGATTTATATGCGGCGGCCTGGTTTCTACTAACAAGTTCATTGCGACTGAGGCCACCTTCAATTGGAACTTCATTGTCTGAACCGCCATTGATAAGTAAAATTGGAAGGGGGACGATTGGGCGGGTATCAAAGGAGAACATAGCTCCAACAATGGGAGCCACGGCTGCGAGCCGCTGCGGTCGCTTTGTTGCGTAGACCAGGGTCATCATCGCTCCATTCGAGCCACCAGTCATATAAACTCGAGCTGGGTCTGCACGATACTGACTTATCAAGAGGTCAATCAACTTATCAAGGTAGGCAATATCATCGGCGCCACCGACCTGCTTACGGAGCAGATATCCGGTGTTCCAAGCATGTTGACGAGGACCCCATTGGGTTCCCTCCGCATATACAACAGTGAAGCCTTCTGACCGCGCAACATCATCGAAACCGGTACGCAGACGCTGAGTTTCGGCGCTGCCGTTTCCACCATGCAACACGATTACAACTGGTCGAATCTCGCCTGCTGGTGCCTCATTGACGAGAATGGCGCGTCGCTCCGCCTCGCCTACCTTGAATGAAATATCCATGGCAGCCATTGTTTGCGC
>JBEAVQ010000082.1:0-15008 GCA_041160865.1 Pseudomonadota bacterium
CAACGTTGGCTATAGGTTCTTGAGCAAGGCGCAATGCCTGGGGTGCATCGATTGGTGGGGCGGGAGGCGCATTGGCGTCGCTCAAGCGATGCAAGATGTTGAGAACATGGGTTTTGGTAGCCACCCCTGCATCAAGTGCAAGCTCGACAGCGCAGAGTACCGCCTGCTCATCATGATGGAGCACAAGTGCCAGTATCTCTGCCATCTCCCTATCGCCACCTGGCCGCTTGAGGATCTGCCCCTGCAGTTTCTGGAACGCTTGGGGGAGGAAGGTCAAAGGGCGCACCATTACGCAGGGCACCAGGCTTGCGTTGGATAACCGCCAGATAATGGTGCCAGTCATAGATAGTTTGGCCAGGGCCATGATGGGACCGATTAATGATCCGCGTGTGCTCGCATACGATTTGCCCATGCGCAGCTACCACAACCCGTGTCGGATAGACCCTCAAGCTTACGCGATGATTGGCGAACGATGCCGGCACGCTGTACCGGTTGCGATCAAAAGTTATGAGGCAAGTCGGCGATACCCGTTTGCTATGCTCAACGAAGCCGTCAAAGGCACGACCCATTGGCATTAATCGAGCCACTTCGGCGGCATGCACATCTGCGACGCTACCGGGCAATTCTCCATGGGGGATCATCCCCCATTGTTCAACACACCTATCTTCGAGCCATTCGTTCAGCGCATCAATATGAGGGAAGTTGGGCATTGGCTGCCATAGTCGTCGGCGAGCATCTTGAACGTTCTTTTCAACTTGACCGCTCGCCATTGGGCTTGAACCAATGGCGCACCAAAGGCTCGCCCCATCCAGATGCCGCATTGCAGAAGTCCGTTTCAAACAGATAGTGACTGGCCATAGCGGCGAAGCGGGCATTGACCTGCCTGATCTTGCCTTTGCCAATGCGGTCCACGGCCGTCTTCATATTGTCGAAGATGCCCCGCTGAGGAATACCGCCCAGTACCCGAAACGCTTGGGCTAAAGCATCGAATAACATCTCATGGGTCTGAAGTGGGTAGGCTCTCACGATAAAGGCACGGCTGTGGGACAACTTGGTATGAGCGACTTGTAACTTGGTCTGCTTGCCGCTCAGAACGGCAAAATCCTCACTCCAGTCAAACTGGAAGGCCTCACCTGCAGCAAACACCAACGGCACAAAAGTCCCACGCCCGCTAGTCTGCTGTTCCCGCTGGCGACCAGCCTTCCATGCCCGCACAAAGGCTGCAACCCGCTCATACGAACCATCATAGCCTAACACCACAAGATCAGCGTGCATCTGCTTGGCTGTGCGCTTTTGCTTGCGCGATTTGTTGGCCTCCATCAGGAGCCAGCCCGACAATTTATCCGCAAACTCATCAAGCTTGCTTGGCCGAACTGACGTCTTGAAAACCGGCTCCAAGATGTCGTTGCGCAGATACTTTCTGATCGTGTTGCGCGACAATGCCGTCCGCCGCTCAATCTCACGTATCGGCATCCCTTGGCGAAAATGCCAACGGCGTATCACACTCAATAAATCCATGTTGATCACGCCTCATCCCCCAACTCTCAGCCAGGGGGCAGTTCAAACATGGGTCAATTCTCAATGAAAATTTGTGCCTCTAACGGGTCACTTCTCGGCGACAATCAACAAATGGATGTATCTTGTAAAATCTCATTCCATTGGCTCAGGGTGGTGAATAAATGGTTCGAATCCGCTCCTTCTGCGTCCACCATTTTTTAAAACAAAATATTATCGTCCGATAAATTCTGACGTCGCGTCATTTTCATTCTCGCGGTACCACCGCGGTACCAAATGGCATTCAAGAGGTTTCTCCCATCAGCACGCCATTCAAGGCGTTTCGGGCATCGGGCCGGCTTTGTGCGACCTCAACAATTGCACCGCTCGTCGAGACCCGTAAGTGCTCCCACGTGCGGTCATGTATCGCGTCAGACATCGTCAAAGATCTCCATCAAGCCGGCAGTACCCATGCACACGGCAATGACGCCCTGTATAGCTTTGAGGCGGCAGCCTTCGAGCCATACATGGCCGACGGATCGTGCGCCAGTTGTTCCAGAGGGGTGACCAATCGAAATAGCACCGACGCGTCAGGACCCGGGCGCAAAGATTATCTGCAGGATTTCATCGGTCTCTTCGTCGGACAAGAGGCTATCGCTGGACCGTCAACGTGACTCAGACCGGGAAACTCTAACTCCCAATGGCCCGAACAATGAGTGCACTTCAAGCGTGGCTGCGGTGTCGGTCGAGCTTGGCCTGGACAGTTCCATAGATATAATAATAGCAGATCAGTGTAAGTGATAATAGCATTTTCGTGAGTTCTCTGATAGCAATTTTCTATGTCAAACCCAGCGCCCCTATTGCAGCGTCATCTCATCGTTGAACTCCAAGATGCTTTAGCGGCGGCGCGCGTGGTCAATCTGGTTGGGCCACGCCAAGTTGGCAAGACAACGTTGGTGCGCGACCTCTTTCCCCACAGTCGATTTGTGACGCTTGATGACGCTGGAACTTTAGCTGCACTGTCGGCCGATCCAATTGGTCAATTGGAAGTGCTGACGAGCCAAAGCGAAAACGGGCCGGTTGTTATTGATGAAGCCCAACGTGCGCCTGGCCTGGCGCTCGCGATTAAACAAATTGTCGATAAGGACCGCCGGAAAGGACAATTTGTGCTCACGGGTTCTTCAGACCTGTTTACAAGTGCGGCGGTCGCCGACTCTTTAGCGGGCCGCATGCGAACCTTACAGCTATGGCCTTTATCGGCCTCGGAATGTGAAGAACGGCCGGTTTGCCGGCTAATCGACTGGGCGCTGCAAGACAGGTGTGACGTTTCTGAATTATCGGCACCGGTTACTTCCAGAGCCAAGTATATTGAGAAGATATTAGAAGGTGGTTTCCCGGAGATCCGCCTTCTTGATGTTCGCTCCAGGCAGCGTCTGTACCGTGATCACGTCAATGCCATCATTGACCGCGACATTGCAGATATTCTGGCAGTTCGCAAAGGCCAAGGGCTTAGCCGACTTGTCGATCAATTAGCGGCCCGGACGGCCCAAGAGCTCAACATCGCAGAACTATGTAGGCTGCTCCAATTACGACATGAGACAACGCAAAACTATCTCGATGCTCTCATACGTCTTGGCCTTGTCATTCGACTGCCAGCATGGTCAGCAGGAGAAGGAAAGCGAGACATCAAAAACGCCAAATGGCATCTCGTAGATAGCGGGATCACGGCGGCGTTGCGCCAACTGGTCACGACAAGCTTTGATATTGGAGCGAGCCCACAAGCGCTTGGTGGGCTATTGGAGAGCTATGTCGTCAATGAACTCATTCGCGCTGCCCCCATGCAACATCATGAAGTCCGGTTTAACCACTGGCGCAGCGCCGACCAGCGCGAAATAGATGTATTGCTGGAGGCTAACAACCGACTTATCGCGGTTGAAGTCAAAGCATCATCGTCGGTAAGCTTGGATGACTTTAAGTCCATCCGCTGGTTCTCCGCGCAGGGTCCGGGCAAAGGGCGCTCCATCAAGGGCATTGTCTTTTATTTAGGCGAGAACAAGCTCACCTTCGGAAATGGATTGTATGCCCTCCCCGTCTCCACATTGTGGGGATAGGCGGCGTGATCTTCATGGTGATCTGCCGGAAGGCCAATGTGCGCACCGATGAAGGCACTGGCGAGTTCAGCGACAAGCTCTTCAAGAGCATAGCCTGCATCACCAAAACGGGTCTGACCGAAGTCACGATTGAGACGGGTCTCATGACGGGAGGCGTGCGCGGTCTCGTGGGCAAGGGTTGCCCAATATTGGCTGCCATCGCGAAAGGCCTCGCGAAGGGGCATTTGGATGTAGTCAGATGCTTTGGAATAGAAGGCCCGATTGCCACCATGGCGAAGGGTGAAGGGGATGCGGGCGAAGAGAGAAGCCCAGCGGGTCTCAGCCTCGCTGATTGTGATTGGCGTGCGTGGAACAGGCAGTGTTTCAGGAGGGCCATAGAAGGCTTCCGGCAGACCTTCGATTTGCTCGGCATTGAAGACCGTGTAGCCGCGCAAGATACGCCGGGTCTCGCCAGCTTCTTCGCGAACATCCGTCGGAAGCCGCCGGCAATGGTTTGAAGCCTATGGTGCACTAACCGCACAGCATGACATCGCAGATATCGCTGATTTTGACCGAGGTGACCTGTTACCAAATCTGATTGCTCAATTGGCACTTCGAACCTCTGGTACCCTTAATATAAGCGATCTATCAAAAACACTGCAGCTCGCTCGCGCAACGATTGATCGTTATATCGCGGCTTTAGAAGCGCTTTACATCGTTGCCCGCGTTCAGCCTTGGTCGCGCAACGAGATTTCGCGACCGGCCTTGTTGCCGCTTTATGTCGATATAGCCCGGGGTCCATCGAACAGCGCGGTGTTTTTGGCCCGTTGCTTGAGACTTTTGTATTCGCAGAATTGTTAAGGCTTGCGTCCTTTCACAGCGACCCGCCAAGCATCTATCACTTGCGCTCGTTGGCTGGCGAAGAAGTCGATTTCATCCTTGAGACCTGGGACCGCAAGATCGTTGCAATCGAAGTCAAAGCCAATGCGACGGTTAATTACGATTGGTTCAAAACCATGCGCACATTGCGTGACACACTTGGCCCGGCATTCGTGCAGGGGATTGTGTTGTACACTGGCAGGGAGGTGAAGCAATTTGATGATCGAATGGTCGCGGCACCTGTCTCATGACTTTGGGGTGATTGATACTTGAAGCCCCTAAGAAGCCTTACGCGCGCGAATACCATGCGCCGCGGCCGGCACCGTTCAGGCGTAAGTGACCCTCTTTTACGAGGCGTTGTAGGTGCTGCTTAATTGTATTGCGGCTTACCCCTGTCACGCGGGCGGCTTCTGCTACGGTCAATCGGCCCTGCTCACGGACAATTTCAAACAGCTGGGCAGACAGGTCTGACAATGTACCCATCATCAGTTTCTCTCGTTCGACCTTCGTTTTGAGCCTGCTCATTTGCTTTTGAAGCGCTTTTAAAAAGAAAACGATCCAAGGCTCCCAATTTTGCTGCTCGGTTCGAATTGTACCTTGGGTTTGGCGAAGTGCTAGATAGTAAGCTTCCTTGCTTTGCTCAATTACGCTCTCTAGCGAACTAAAAGGCACGTATGCATATCCGGCACGCAAGAGGAGCAGCGTTGTCAGGGCACGACTTAGGCGGCCATTTCCATCTTGAAATGGATGGATTTCCAGAAACACGACAACGAAAATCGCTGTGAGAAGCAATGGATGCAGTCTGCGGTCAAGAGTTGCCTTTCTATGCCAATCGACAAGCTCGGCCATGAGCGTTGGCGTTTCAAATGGCGTGGCTGTTTGGAAAATGATGGCGACTTGACGCCCCTCCCCGTCAAAAGCAGCAACGGAATTGCTGCTCGTTTTCCAGGAGCCGCGGTGTATTTCATCTTTGGTGCTATGGCGCAGAAGATCTCGATGTAATTGGCGTATGTGGTTTTCGGTCAGGTCAATGTCGTCCCATGCTGCGAAGATGGTTTCCATCACATCTGCGTAACCAGCCACCTCTTGAGCGTCTCGTGTTTCGAAGCTGCCTATTTCAAGGTTAGCTAATAATGTCTCGATTTCAGCATCTGTCAGCTTGCTACCTTCAATTCGGGTTGACGAGCCAATACTTTCAATTGTTGCCACACGGCGCAAGGCCAGCAAGCGTTCAGGGGCCAATGTGCTAAGTGAGCGCCACGCACCTTTGAATTCATCAATCTCTGAAATCAGAAGCAGAATTTCAGCGGTGATTTGCAGGTTGGACGTGGTAAACATATCCAATCTCCTATCCGATTACATCCAATTCCACAATCCAATTTCGCATCCAATTACATCCATTTTGATTGCGCAAAGCTGTCTTCTTGCCTCCCCTTACTAGGTTAGCAGATACAGCGCCTTACGCTCCTTCTCGAACTGAATCCTAGGGCCGTTCACCATTTTTCGGAATCAAAAAATGGTGTAAAACTGGCTCTAAATCATAAATTTAGATCGCAACCTCGTTTTCAAGAAAACGAGACGCGATCTAAGGGTTGCTGAGGTCACTAACCAGCATTTTTCAAATTAAAGCGGACATTTCAGGGGTCCCCTCATGGGGAGGTCTGGCCGATTGGGGAACGGCGGGTTTCTAGCGCCGTTATGATAAAAGCTGCCATTATTTGTAAAAGTATTTATGTAATCGGACATTTCCTATCCCCGGTTGCGGCGTAAATCCGGCAGTCATCCACTTATAGAAACGGCTGACCCGTCCGAACAAACCGAGCCACTTCACAATATCCGCTCCTGAGGCCCAGGAATCTCTGGCCCGCGCCATATTCGGTGATGCGGGGGCGAGATCGGTCGGCTGTTGGAGATTGTCGCCGTAGTCCACGTATCATCTTTGAGGATTGTCCAGAAGCTCTAGACCCTAGAGACGATGGGCGGGGTGGTCACGCTTGTGCCCATGGGTTGATGACGGCGAGCCCTGCCTTTTGAAAGGGTGTGACGTCGCGCGTGGCAACGGCAAAGCCGTGCGTGGCGGCGAGGGCGGCGATCTGGGCGTCAGCCTGACCGATGGGCACGCCCGACGCCTCCGCCTCGGCCACGATACGTGCAGCCATGGCGGCGGCAGCGGCGTCAAAGGCGAGTATGCGCGGGCCGACCAGACGCGACAGGGTGAATTCAAGCACGTCCCACAAATCAGCCTTGCGCCGACCCTCGGGCAGGCGCTCGACCCCGAAGCGCAGCTCCATCACGTTGATGCTCGTGGTGAAGAGGGCGGCCTCTACCTGCCCGTTCAGCCAGGCGATGACGGCGGGGTCCGGTACAGTCCGCATCGGCTCGGAGATCACATTGGTGTCCAGAACAATCACGAGAATTCCGCCGGGCTGACCGGTGTGCGGTCGCGCGGGGTCTCGGGGAAATCCACGGCGCGGGCGCGGGCATAGGCGACGACGACGTCGCCGAGGCGTTCGGCCGGGCGGGTCGCCTCGTCCAGCAGGCGGCGAACGGCGGCTTCGGCGCTCAGGCCGTGTTCGGCGGCGTAGAGGCGGATGCGGCGATGCAGGTCATCAGGCAGGTTCCGGACGGTCATGCTCGGCATTGGCGCAGATCCCTTTCGATATCAAGGTGTAGATATGATTGCATTGATAGCAAAATGTCAATATGCGAGCGCGTCATAAGCCTACCTTCGGCCCATGCCTTTGCGCGGGTGCGGCCTCTCACTCAGCATGGATGGATGCGAGGACGATAGCGGCGGGTTCGTCCTCGGGGTCATGGGGGACGCGCTTGTGTCAATGAGCGTCCAACATTGACCCCCGGTTTGCATTTAAAATTGACCCCCTGATTGCGCGATGTTTGGGTAGCGGGGCGGACGGGCGCGCAGCTTTCATCGCGCGCGGCGTCTGTCCGCCCCGCGCTTGGAATAATGGAATTCGGCGCGCACCAGTTTTGGACCTGGCATCGGGCAGCACGATTGAGCGCCGCGCCAAATCGACCTCACGCCACTGCAAGCCTTGGATCTCGCCTCGACGCGCGCCTGTCAGGATCAATAATCGAATGATGAGGCCGAATTCAGATCGGACCTCACCGCGCTTCTCAAGACGTTCAGTTGCTTCAAATATCTTTTGGACTTCATCAACGCTGATGAAGCGCTCGCGCTTTTCGATCTTATAGCGCACCACACCCAATGTGGGATGGGCAACCAAAATCTTCCGACTGACAGCCCAGGCCATCATCGCTTGAAAGATGATGGTGCAACGCGATGCGGTTGTCTTGCCACCCTTGATATTGAGCCGCTCACCACGGCATCCCCTAAGCTTTCTACGAAAGTCAAAACAAGGGAAGCGGACTTTAAAGCGGTCATGCTTTTCTCAAGAAGTCGCATAAAGCATTGATTTTAAATAAATATCCTCACGAGAGAAGAGGACATCTGTATCTTTAATCATCTATCTTGCATGACTTTTTAATGAAAAATCTTGCAAGTTGGCGGCGTAGAAGCTATAGTTAGAATTGAGGATGATGAAATGAGCGCACTCGGACACCTAAAAAGGCAATTGAAACAAGGCAAAGTCTATAGGCGTGCCGACCTCGAGCCATGGTCGAACGCGGTTGATCGCCACTTGAAACAATTGGTTGGGGATGGTGCCTTGGTAAAACTATCAGGCGGGCTTTACCTATGCCCGAAAAGCACGTCTTTTGGTTCTGCGCCGGCCGATGATGAGACGCTTGTTCGTGCGTTTCTAAAAGATGATCGCTTCATGCTCACGTCACCAAATTTGTATAATTCCTTGGGCTTAGGAACCACTCAGCTTTATAATGAAACCGTGGTTTATAATCACAAACGGCATGGAGCTTTTAAGCTAGGCGGACGTAATTTTCGCTTTGCCATGAAGCCACATTTTCCATCAAAGCCGACACAAGAATTCTTGTTGGTTGATGCTGTAAATAATCTGCCTCAAATGGCGGAAGACACAGACCTTGTGCTAAAGCAGGTCACCAAGAAAGCCACCCAAATGGACAGCGCGAAACTGGCAAAAGCCGCGCTTGAATATGGCGGCGTCAGAGCAAAGAAATTCTTTGCGAAGTTACTGCCAGACGCTACACTCAGCTATGCTTGAGCGAGGGTTCTTACACAACCACCCTGAATTTAGTGATCTCATTCGCATCGTTGGCGAGCAGATGGGTATTGACCCCGCATTGGTCGAAAAAGACTATTGGATCATGCATTGTTTGTATGGGTTACAAACAATGGGCTTTCAGTTTGAGTTGAAGGGCGGAACGTCCTTGTCCAAAGGACTAGGCTTAATTCACCGCTTCTCAGAGGATATTGATATCCGAATAGAGCCACCAGAAGCACTCGAAGTCAAAGTTGGCCGCAATCAGGATAAAGACGTGCACATTCAAAGCCGTAAGAATTTTTATGACTGGGTTGCAGGCGAGATAAGAATTGACGGCATCGAAAGCGTCATCCGCGACACCGCTTTTGATGACGAAAAATATCGAAGTGGCGGCGTAAGGCTGAACTACAGATCGACCACAAACCAAGTCGAAGGTCTAAAAGACGGTATCCTGCTAGAATTGGGTTTTGATGATATCACGCCTAATTTTCCACGAACCATAAGCTCATGGGCGTATGATTTTGCCAAGGAGAAAGTGGATATACTTGATAACAGGGCAGTAGACGTTGCTTGCTATCACGCGGGATTTACGCTGGTGGAAAAGCTACAAGCGATTTCAACCAAATTCCGCAAGCAGCAGGAAGATGGCGCAATTCCGAAAAATTTCATGCGCCATTATTATGATGTGTATTGCTTATTGCAGGACAAAGACGTTTTGGATTTCATTGGAACCGACGCCTATCATGAACACAAAGCAAAGCGCTTTCCAAAGGCTGACAACCAAAACATCGCCGAGAACGAAGCCTTTATCTTGAGCGATGACGCTACGTTCGAACTGTATGACGCCGCCTATCAGGCAACCAGCGCGCTTTATTACAAAGAGCAGCCAAGTTTAAGAGAAATAATCATGGCGATTCAATCAAATAGGAAAATTTGATTGCGTTACGGGAGAAAAAATTGAAATCATTTAAAGAGTTCAAATGGTTCGACTCCCCTTGGCTCCACCATTTTTCTATATAAATCAATATATTAATTTTTCAAAGAGTGAGGCCTTTTGCCATTTCGTGTCCAAATCGGCTTGCGTTCAAGAGGTCAAGTTTTTGCCTTCAAGCCCAGCTAATGCGAACGGCGCGTCGTGATTTATTAAAGCTTCAATGCTCGATTCAAATCTTCATGTTCAAAAGCAGACGCCATTCGGCTTATTTCCGATGCTTTAGCGCCGACCTCGACTGCGATCGCGCGCCAGCCTTTTGTGACTTTAGCGACTTCGCGAATAATCATGCGCGCCTCCTTCAAGCCCAAACCGAAATAACCACAAGCGCTTTCCAATAGGTCGAGTGAGCAGGTAGCCTCGTCAAGATCGATATTGGTTGAGAGGATGCGGGGCTTTAGGTCGGTTGGAACCGGGTTTAGGTCATAGGCTGGGGAGAGTATCCAGCCTGCTTTGCCGGCCCATAGAAACCCGTGATTTCGCAAGTGATCGTCAACATTCGATATCATGACATTGAAAACAACGCGGCGATAAAGTTGGCTGGCGTCGAGACGTGCTTTCGCACCATGTGCGCCCAGAGCGTCGACTAATTCCGGATAGGAACCGGTTTGCCCGTCGCGCGAGGCTGTCATTGCCATCGCTGACAAAAAAGGTATCCGGTAAATGCCTGACCGATCAAAGCGCCTTGATAGCATAATGGCACGCCCGGCGACCTTCACCAACTCATGTGTTGGCGTTTGGATGCCAGAAAGGCTTGCCAATCTCAAGGCGATCTCCTCCCAGGTTTCAATACTGTAGTCGTCATTCTCCTTTGGGAACTTGGCGATTGAGAGATCTCCGTTTCGATCGAGGATAGAAGCCTTCGGCCGGGCACCGCCAAGTGAGGAACCAGGCGCAAAGATCATCTGCAGATCTTCATCGGTTTCTTCGTCCGATAAGATGCGATCGCTGGATTGTAGCAAGCGGCCGAGGTCAATGAGCGCTGGTACGCCACCAGGACTGATTGCGAGATAACGGTCTTCCGCCTTTTTCTTGAACCTTAAGGCACCAAGGCGGGAGAAATCGGTTACCCCGAGAAGGTAGTCAGTCTCCATTAGGGTGTGAACCTGGCGACCTTCCTTCTGGGCAGCGCGTCGCTCTGCGCGCTGCATGAGGCGGCGCCCCCAGGTATCAGGGGCTGAATCACCAATCGAGCCGAACAGCGAATGACCCGCGCCAGGCGAAAACCCGGCTCGCATCAATGGCAGCCCCGGCTCCAGGGCAAATCGATTGGTACTTTCCAACCACGTCCGATCATACTCAAAGACCATGGTTTCATTGCCGCGCGCGCGATTAATCCGCGCGAGACCGACCAGGAAAGTCTCGCCTGATAGGTCAACATAGACTTCGATATCGTTCATGGACGGATACTCTTGGACTTCAGATGGACGCGTTTGGGTAAAGCCGCGCTGGCCAAGATCTTTCCTACCGGGTCGTTGTTGATGTCGGCGAGAGTTCCAAGCCCGTCAAGAAGTCCCAATGCTTGCATGACCGCCGCGTAAATACCGATGCTGACACTTGGATCGCCGCTTTCGACGCGTTGCAGGGTTGACCGTGACGTGAAGGCGCGTTCTGCAACGATCTGCATTGGCAATTCCCGACGCTTGCGTGCATCGCGCAGGTCAGCCCCGAGCGAACGCAAAGCGCGCTGTACAGCGGACGAGGGATGATGAGGTGTTGGCATATGTGATCTTCATAACTCTTTATTATTATTTTTGTAGTACGAAGATGACATTAAAGCAAGTTATTATTGGATCTTAAGGCTCTGACTGGAGCCAAATAATAGGCGGACTCGGCTGTGTCCCCAAACTGTGCGAGTTCAAACAGCTCCTTATCTCAAGACAGCTGGAAAGCTGAAGCCAATCCTGAAATATTCTGTGGCGGGCAGAGCCGTTTGTGATCAAGCATCAAAGGCGGCCAACGATACGCAAGGCATTCTCTTCGATGAGACGAGCGGCTTCGTCCACATATCCTTTGGTGGATGCCGGCATTGCTGAAACCGTGTCCGATACTGCCGCCCGCTGGGCGACCATCGCGTCAACAAGCTCGACTACGCGTGATTGGACATCTGCGGGTCGGAAACCTCCAGCGCGGGCGAGATCTTCCCAATGCCGCGGTGCCATATCGCCAGGCTTTCGCTTCTTGCCGGCAATGGTTTGCGCAAGATGCTGGTTGATATGGGGCCACGGCAAAACCGTGGAGACATCATAAAGCGGTGCCAAGCGCGGTGTCGCACCAATCGGGAGAAGAAGCGAATAATTCTTGGCATGAGCGTCGGTGTTCGCGACGAGAATGTTAAAGATCAGCTGGTCCAATAAGGCAAGCGCGTCGACAGGTGAGATATGGCGCGCTGTACTCAAGAGGGTTGGGAGGTTTACGCCGGTGACTGTACCCCGTTCATACTTTCGGCCAGGCGGGAACTGGTTGGCTTGGGCAAAGTCCTCCTGATGAACCCGCTGGATCTGGCCCGATCTAGTCAAATAGCGATCATATCGTAAAATAGCGATTGCTTTACGCGTCCCAGCACGAATAATTGTTGCATCACTTGAAGCAATGCCAATGGCCCTTGCAAGATGGAGGCAATAGTTTTCGTTCTCGACTATGCCTGGCAAAATCGGATTATCAGGCTTAAGAATTAAAGTGGAAGGCGCACCATTTCGGGGGATTGCCAGCACGTCTTTATCGCGTGGCAAACGCAAAACTGGCTGCCCATTAGCATCTAGGACAGCTAGGGCGGTTTTCCTTTGTCCTCCGGCCAGCGACACACGTACACCCTCTTCGCCCACCAAAAAAGGACGGAGAGCCAAGTCCTCAAAATGGCGCGCGAGGGCTGTCTCTTGATCTCTAGTGCCGTAAAACTCGGCAAGTGGCGTATAGTTCCACTCCAAAGGAGCAGACTTTACACCAAACGACAGAGCCCCTGCGGTATCGCCACCTATTTCCTGAAGCACAGCCAAACTGTCTGCTTGGTTCAATCCAAGTAATCGGGTCAGAATTGATAGTTGCTCCTCTTCCGGCAAGAGGTTGGCGAGCCAGGGTGAGATGATGTCACTTGGGATTTTTTGCGCACTCACTGGCATCGTCACAGACAGGGGAAAGGCACCCAGCGTCGCAATCCAATTGTGTGTATATTCGAAGCCGAGGTCGCCATCGAGACCAACCTCGATGTCGCCGACGTGAAGCGTATCAAACCAAACAGGGACACGATTGGTCATTGATAGTCACCAAGGTTGTAACCTGAACCGCCTTGTGTATCAGGCGTAAGGGGATTTTCTGCTTGATCATGCAAAAAGGTGGTTGCTTCAACGCGCAGAGCACCGGCAATTCGAAAGAGGCTACTTAAGCGCAAATCGCGTTTGCCATTTTCAATGAGGGAAAGAGCGGGGGCACTTATGCCGCTCAAACGAGCCAATTCATGTAAGTTCAAGCCAGCAGAAAGCCTGTTGTCGCGAATGCGCTTGCCGATTTGAGGCAATTGAGTTGTTTCAAAAGTGCTCACTGCCGACTCCATTTTACCGATTTCAGTAAATATTGTTGATAGAGAAGAGGATTGCAAGAAAATTTATCGTAAAAGATAAAATTATAGGCAAACCAAGTTGCCAGACACTGATTTATCTTAAAGGGTAATCTTTATGGGTACACTTCTGCCCAGAGCGCTAAATATCCAGATGCGAGCAACCTCGGCAGAATGACGTCAGAAACTGACAATCCTCAAGATATGGATTGAGCCCAGGCTTCCCAGCGCGCGACCATCGCCGCGCCAATCTCTGGGTTGGCTGATGCGTTGAACCATGCAGAGAGCTCGGCCCGCAGGTCCAGCAATGCCGCGGCCGTCGCCTCAATTTGCTCGGTAGCTTGCTTGGCCGTCAGACCCGCACGCCTTTGCCCTAACTCTTTGAGTTTCGCAATTGTGGGCCAGCGCGTTGACCCATCCAATGTAAGCGCCATTTGGTCCATGGGCAGATAGGCCGTTGTGGTTACCAAATCATAGACCGGCGATAAACGCGGGCTATCTGCTAGGCCGTCATAGAGTAGCCCGAAGTTTTTCAAATGCGCATCGCCATTTCCAATTGCACAGTTGAGCACAATCAATTTGAAGAGTGCACGACTGTCTTCAAGAGCGAACTCGGGATCCACAAATTGGCTCAAGCGCTTGAAGAGGCTGGTCTCAATACTGCCATCATACTTGCGGATGGCCCCCTTCCCGTTCAACACACAGAAGTCCTCAAATCCAAGCCAATGATCGCCCGACAGATCGAAACGTTCGATGATCAAGGCTTGACCATCGTCGGATAGCTCAAAGACAGGAATTTTGAGACCCAAATTCCGGGCTGCGGTCAGGCAAAAGAATTCGTTTGCTGCCAGTTGGGGGAGCTCGCCTTTGTTCCAGAGTTTAACAATATGGGTGGTCGACTGAAGGCTGATAGATTGGCGGGCTTGGGCATCTGAAAGCTTCTCTGGGTCCCGGATCAAGACTTTGGGCTGAACGCCAGCAATCCCCGATTGGGCCGCATAGCGCTCCATGAGATAGTCAAAGAGGCCATCCTGCCGGCGCGCCCGCAGAATCTCGTCAACCGATTGGAACGGAACCGCCTGATCTAGCCCCTCGCCGAATGGCGAATAGCGCAGTCGCCCCAATTGTGTGCGCCCTGTGATCGACAAGAGATCCAGGTCATCAAACCTGCCTGTTGCCTTGCCAAACTGGCGCTGGAGTCGGTCCCTGAGAGCGCCTTCGGGTAAATTCATCTCGAAGATAGGAGCAAGGCCAACAGGCCAATTCCAAGACGGTAGCCGACTGGGCATAGTCAAGGAAACTGCGCGGGTCTGATCAAGTGGCGGCGTGTAGGCAAACGTCGACCCGCTTGCGCCATTACGATCCAACACACCAGTGGCTTGATAGCCATCACCGCTCTCGGTCCAAACCTGGATCATCCGCCATTATCCTTTACGAGATCGTCAAGGGTCGGGCGACCATGGTTGAAAGTTTGAAGCGTAAGATCAAGGTCGAGGACCCTCAGGACACGTAAGATGAGAACAATCCCCATATCACCAAGTTTATCGTTTTCTAGCCGCTCGATTTGCGCACGACTAATGCCTGCGAGCGCCGCAAGGGCGGATTGCGATAGCTTCTTTGCTTTCCTTGCTTCACGGATCTGCTCAGCAATATCTATCAGCTGCAACATAGAAACGACTCCATTTTGCAGCATATATGCGTCAAAATAGATCAATCGTCAATTTTTGCCGCTTATATGCGTCACTATATGCCGAGAATTGCCTGTAGTGAACATTCGTCGAAGAACGAACCCGCTCTGCGGGAGGGGCGCTTGTGATCGGGTGGGCGCATTAGGCGATGGCGAT
>JBEAVQ010000174.1:0-3251 GCA_041160865.1 Pseudomonadota bacterium
TATGCGTCATCTATTACTCGGGTCAGCTGCGGCGGCCACACTTTTCTTTGCGATGGGCACCAGTGCTTTTGCCCAAGCAGCAACCGAAGCAAAATCCGATGATGGTGCTGAAGTCATCATCGTGACGGCACAAAAGCGCGTTCAAAACGTGCAAGAAGTGGCAGCCGCAGTTTCAGTTATCGGCGGGGAGCAAATCGCCCGCGCAGGTGGCTACAACATCGAAAGCGTGCAAACCCAAATCCCGACCCTGAACTTCCGTAAGGGCGGCACGAACCTGAACTCCTCGCTGTTCTTGCGCGGCGTAGGCACCATCAACTTCTCCATCGCGGCAGAGCCTAGCGTCGCTGTGGTTCTGGACGGCGTTGTCTTGGCGCGTGCCGGTGAAGCCTTCGGCGATCTCTCAGACATTCAGCGCATCGAAGTCCTGCGCGGCCCACAAGGCACCCTGTTTGGCAAGAACTCGTCCGCTGGTGTGGTCAACATCATCTCGAACAGCCCAGGCCGCGTGCATAGCGGCGACGTCCAACTGACTGCAAACGACGGCAATGAGTTCAAGCTGCGCGCATCGGTCGACATGCCCTTCAGCGACACCGTCCGTTCGCGCGTCACCGTGTTTGGTGGCTCCTATGATGGCAACATCACCAATCTGACCACTGGCGACAAGATTAACGGCTATGAGCGTTATGGCGTTCGCGGCATCTTGGACATTGATGCGTCTGAAAGCTTGAAAGTGCGCTTGATCGGTGACTACCGCAAAGCAGACGACAATTGCTGCGGTGAAGTCATTGGCACAGCACCAACCGGTGCCAACGCTGCAGCCCTCTTGGCGCTTCAGCCCGGCATTACCTTCGCTGGCGATGAGACCCGTGCAGTTCGCAACAACCTTGTCACCCGCACCGAAGAGGAATCTTGGGGTGTTTCGGCGCAAGCCGATTGGGACGCTGGCGACTTCACCATCACCTCCATCACCGCTTACCGTGGCTGGGACAACCGCGAAGTTCGCGAAGGTGACTGGTTGGACCGACCAGCCGCTTATGTCGGCAATGGCTTTGCCCAATTGCATGACGACGGCCCACAAACCTCGACCACGTTCAGCCAGGAATTGCGCCTGACTTCACCTGCGGGCAAGCCGTTGGAATATGTGGTTGGTGCCTATTTTGCGAACGCTGAGACCGAGCGTGACTTCCGTCGCGACGTGACCGTCTGTAGTGCTTCAACCTTGGCAATCGACACCACCGGTCAACGTCCTTGCTCGACGGCAACCGGCGTCTCGACCTTTGTGTCGGCCTTCTCCAGCGCCAATTTTGGCTCTGAATCGCGCAACGTCGCTTTGTTTGCCGACGGCAGCTATCAAGCAACCGAGCGCTTGTCCGTTGTCGGTGGTGTGCGTGTCACTCAAGACAAGCTCAGCTATTACCACAACCGGGTCCCTTCACCGATCGGCGGTCTACCAGGGATCCGCAACGACACCAGCGGCTTCAAGGGCAACACGAAGGAAGATAATGTTTCGGGTAAATTGGGTCTGAAGTATCAGGCGACCGACGACATCAATTTCTATGTGACCCAATCGCGCGGCTACAAGGGCCCAGCTTACAACGTCTTCTTCAACATGAACACGACGGGCTTGAATGCGATTGAGCCAGAAACCGTGGATTCGACTGAAGGTGGCGTAAAGACAGCCTTTATGGACAACCGCATCATCTTGAACTTCGCAGTCTTCCGCGCGGTTTATGAGAACTTCCAAGCCAATAACTTCGACACTTTGAACGGTGTGGTCATCACCCGCCTGACCAATGCGGGTAATGTGTCCACCACCGGTCTTGAACTTGACTGGTTGATCCGCGCCGACAGCGGCCTGACCATCAATGGTGGTTTGGCCGTCACCGACGCGCAAATCGAAGAATTCCGCGATGCCAACTTGGTTCTCTCGTCCACCCGCCGCGGTGAGCGCTTGGCCTTGTCACCTCGCCTAAAGGCTTCGTTGGGTGCCAATTATGAGTGGGAGCCTGAAGCACTTCCAGGGATCATCCACTTGAATGGTCAGGTTTCCTACAGCAGCGATCAATTCGCCGACATTGGCGAGAACCCCTTGCTGCGCATTCCTGAAACCACCATCGTCGATGCGGCGATCGGGATCAGCGACAAGCAAGATCGCTATCGTTTGACCTTGAACATCAAAAACCTGACCGACGAAAAATATGCGTCCTTGGTCACGCCAGGTGGCCCAGGTGGTGCATTGCGCTATCTGATCCCCCGCGATGCAGACCGCTATGTCGGTTTGACCCTGCGCGCGAAGTTCGGGGGCTAATCCTATGACAGCGATTGCGGACAAGTTCTCGCGTCGCGGTCTCTTGGTAGCAGGGGCAGCTTCGGCTGCCCTTGCCGCCTGTGGCCAAGGCAGCCGATCCACAGGCAAGGGCGTAAATCTCGCCTTTCAGAAAAACGGGGTCATGTTGGTGGCCCAAACACGTGGCTCTCTGGTTGAACCCCTGAAGACAGCCGGCATCACGCCGCTGAATTGGGTTGAGTTCCCTTCAGGCCCACCCCTTTTGGAAGCCATGGCCGTCGGCTCTGTCGATTTGGGCCTGACTGGCGACACCCCACCGATTTTCGCCCAAGTGGCCAATGCGCCCATCAAATATGTGGCCCAAGTCCGTCTTTCAGGCAAAGCGGGCGGCATCATCACGCCGAAAAATTCTTCGCTTCAGTCTTTGAAGGACTTGAAGGGCAAGAAGCTGTGCTTCACGCGCGGCTCTTCGGCCCACAATAGTGCCGTGATCGCTTTGCAAAGCGCGGGCCTGACGCTGGCCGATGTGGAAGCCGTGAATCTGGGTCCAGCCGATGCGGCAGCAGCCTTTGCCCAGGGCGGCATTGATGCTTGGGTAATTTGGGACCCCTATTACAGCCTTGCGATCCGCGATCAGGGTGCGCGCGTTCTATCGGGCCTCGACCAATTAGGTGGCGGAGCTAGCTTCTTATTGGCGAACGCGAAATTTGCCGAAGCGCGCCCTGAAGATTTGAAAGTTTTGCTGTCTGCAATTGCTAAGGAAGGCGAGTGGTGTGCTGCCAATACCGATGCCGTTGCCGAAATTTCTGCCAAAGCATCCGGTCTTGAGCTGGCGCTTCTTAAAGACACGATGAAGCGGACGGACTTTAAGGTCGAGCCTTTGACCGACGATGTGCTGGCCGCACAACAAGCAACGGTTGACCGGTTTGCACAAATGGGGATCATACCCAAGAAGGTTATCATT